>NZ_DAMDQC010000052.1:0-27194 GCF_032082325.1 Pantoea sp. CTOTU50773
CCGGCATTACGCGCCAAACAATTTTCAGCGTTAGTAAAAGCTGAAGTCGATGAATTATTCCTTCAGCGAACGTTGCCGAATTATACCAAAAGTGAGGTGACGACTATGGTGCAAAACGCCGTTTCGTTGTTCCTCAGAGGTGCTGCTCACAACATCTGAATTCTGGCTGACAGAATGCAAATAAGCGCCACCACCACAATGGTGTCGATAACCAGCAGCATCAATAAGGGTTTGCGGCGCGCGCCCCAAACCCTGACCGCATA
Organism: Pantoea sp. CTOTU50773; assembly: GCF_032082325.1. NCBI lineage: Bacteria > Pseudomonadati > Pseudomonadota > Gammaproteobacteria > Enterobacterales > Erwiniaceae > Pantoea > Pantoea sp. CTOTU50773. Next base: position 264 of record NZ_DAMDQC010000052.1, read on the forward strand.
AAAACGGCTTTGTTTTATGCCTGATTGCCATAGATAAATTAACTCCACGAGATTGCGGATGGCGCGGATGAGCAAAAATACAATTGCCGCAAATCCGGCCATCATTCCACCAGGTCTCCGGTAAACCTTTCACTCGACACTAACGAACGTCTTGCACTCACCTCTCAGCCCCCGCATCACGATGTCACACCCTGAAACCTCTTCTTGACAGATTTATGCTAACTGATATTAACTAAACCGTACAGTTCATTTATGTCTTCTATCGGAGAGTATCAAGATGAGTCGTTTGTTCAGCCCGTTGTGTCGTAGCCTTGTATTAGCGGCCGCTTTTGCCGCTGTCGGTTGTTCCTCTACCAGCCCGGTGAAATATGCTGGTATCGCGTCAGCATCACGTATGTCGCCTAATACGTCTGACGACAGCGATCGCATTCCCTTCCGTTATGCCGCTCCCGTGGACTGGAGCAAATATCGCAGCATCAGCATTGAACCGGTCGACATTTACAGCGGCAATGATGCGCAATTCAATGACTTGTCTGTGGATGAACGTCGTCAACTGGCTGAATATATGCGTAAGAAGTTTGAGGACGTGCTAGCGGAAAAATTCATCACCAATCCCCCTGCTGGGGCGGCTCCTGCGCTCAAATTGAAACTGACCCTGACCGGCGCCGATACCACGCCGCAAGTGATTGGTACATTCACAAAGTTTGATTTAGCCGGCGGCCCTTACAATATCGTTCAGTCGGTACGTGGAGGGCGTGGCTTGATGAGTGGCTACGTTAATTTCGCCGTGGAGGTGAAAGATGCGGGATCGAATGAACTCTTACTGGCGTACCTAGCGGAACAATATCCAAATGCGATGAACGTGGGTGCGACTTTTGGTTCACTTAGCGCAGCAGAGACAGGAATTGATAAAGGGGCTGAGCAACTTTTAGAGAAGTTACGCCAGTAAATCAAACGGTAAAGGCTGCCAGCCTCTGTTCGGCATGCTGGCAGCATCCATGATCAGTGCGGATTATTTCTTCTTATTTAACATCGATTTTAAATCAGCAAAGGGATTGTAGGTTGCTGCTTCTACATCGTTCTGTGCATCTTCACCGGCCACCACTCGGGTGCCGTACATGTCAGCTTCGGTGTACTTAGAGTGCTCATGGTCGTGACAAAAGAGACACAACAACTCCCAGTTACTGCCATCTTCCGGGTTGTTAGTATGATCGTGATCGATATGATGCACGGTGAGTTCACGCAGATTGGAGTAAACAAATTCACGTGAGCAGCGTCCACAAACCCACGGATAGATTTTTAATGCTTTCTCACGGTAGCCGCTTTCCAGCCGCGCATAGTTTTTCGGGATTAGTGCCATTGCCAATGTTACCTGTTTCGCAGAGATATTCGGGTGTTAGTGCTGCCAATATAGCGCAAAACCCTCAGCAAGAAGAGTGCGCTGTTTCCGCTGTGTTGAATCAGTGAATCCTGGCGAACCTCGAACAAGCATGACTACAATTGCCGCTGGTGTACTGTAATCCGCTGCGGGCCAGGGAAAGTGGGTTGGGGCCGCATCAGGTATCATCATGGCAAGCGTTGTTCTGGTCCTGGGGTAAAAGGGTTTGGTAAGATAACTGCATTGTGAATAGCTGTATTTTATGACGTAAACGCTAATGCAATGTCCTGGCGATGTTCGTTATTCTAGCCCGGACCTAATCATGAAATTAAAAGGCATTTAAACTGAACTACCAGGTGATTTATGGACAATTTATCTGTTGAAGTATCTGCCGTTATTGAGCCCGAACATTTACAACCCATAGATGCTGGTCTGTCGGCCTTTAATATGGAGATAGCAGGTTACAATGACCATTCCCCTCTGTCTGTGGTTATCAGGTGCAATGACTCACAAAAAGTCCTGGGTGGAATACTTGGTCGCACCTATCTTGGGATGCTGTTCATCGATCTGGTGTATTTGCCCTCAGAACTGAGATCGAAAGGTTTAGGAGAAAAACTTCTTATACATGCTGAAGAAGAAGGCAGAAATCGAGGCTGTATTTCAGCTTTTCTCTATACCATTAGTTTTCAGGCTCCTGAGTTTTATAAAAAACACGGGTGGGAGGAGTTTGGCCGCATTGCCTGTCTACCGGAAGGCGCAAGTCGCATTTTCATGAAAAAAACGCTTTAGAAGCTTGGTACACATTCGCGACTGCTGATAAGTTGCTGTTACCTCTTTTGATAAGGAATATCGAATGCCTGAATATTGTTTTTATAAAAAAAGAAACCAGATCGTGGCGCTGCAAAAGTCAAACAATGTGAGAGCAACTCTGTTAACCCGTCAGGGATTCGAAAAACAGTTTGAAGAAGTCAGCGCGGCCCATGAAAAGGCAGCACTTTCACGTTTTAATGACATCCGTAAAGAAAAACGCATAGACCAGCACAATTTTCGGGCGGGGGCTATCACGATGCCATTCATTGGGATATTAACCGCTATCGCTAATCTTTTTTTCCGAAAAAAATAACCGGCGCTAATCTGGCTCAAACTTTCCATACATTTTAAGAACGCTCAATTAAGGAATTCCGTGTTAGCCAATATCCTTGTTGCTCTCGTCGCCGTGATTCATATCTACATTCTGGTGCTGGAGATGTTTCTGTGGGAGACGAAAACGGGCCGGAAAGCCTTCAAACTCAGCGTCGACTTTGCGCGCGAAACCCGTGTGCTGGCGGCCAATCAGGGCCTTTATAACGGTTTTCTGGCGGCGGGTTTACTCTGGGGGTTATGGCTGGGCGAGAACGGTGTGCCTGTCACTCTGTTTTTCCTCATCTGTGTGTTGATTGCCGGAATCTTCGGCGCGATGACCGCCAGTCGAAAAATTCTCTATGTGCAGGCCCTTCCCGCTCTGATTGCCTTGCTGGCATTACTCCTGCGCTGATAGGTCGATTCATCGGGATCTCAAACCTCGCCGTGATCAGCCTTCGCATTACAGGTATAATCCGGCCAGGTTTTAACGGATTTTAGAGACGAAGATGACAAAACTCACCTTACAAGAGCAGATGCTCAAAGCAGGATTAGTTTCCACCAAGAAAATGGCCAAAGTGCAGCGCACTGCCAAGAAGTCTCGTGTGCAGGCACGTGAAGCGCGTGAAGCGGTGGAAGAGAATAAAAAAGCGCAAATTGAGCGTGATAAGCAGCTAAGTGAGCAGCAGAAGCAAGCCACTTTGTCCAAAGAGTACAAAGCGCAGGTTAAGCAACTGATCGAAATGAACGCGATCACCGTTGCCAAAGGGACGGTTGATTTCAACTTCACCGATAACAACTTAATCAAAAAAATCGCCGTGGATAAAACCACGCAAACACAGTTGATCAACGGCCGTCTGGCAATTGCGCGCCTGGCTGCGGATAGCAGTGGCGAAAGCAAATACGCGATTATTCCCGCCAGCGTAGCCGATAAAATTGCGCAGCGTGATGCAGATAGCATTGTATTGAACAGTGCATTGAGTCAGGAAGAGCAGGATGAAGACGATCCGTACGCGGACTTCAAGGTGCCTGATGATTTGATGTGGTAATGAATGCCGCCCGTGTCAAAACGGGCTGGCATGACGCGCAGTGATGTTCTCCCCGCTAATGGGATGGACAAAATGCAATTCACTGGCGTGCAGCATCAGCCGGGGTGTTTTTTCCGTACCCGGCTGCAGTAACCCGCCATACAGATCACAGCCAAGAATCGGATGGCCCAATTGCTGGCAATGGATACGCAATTGATGGGTGCGGCCCGTCTCTGGCAATAGCTGCACCCGCGAAACCGGCAATATCACGCCATTATCCCCTTCACGAGTTAAGCGTTCTATTACCTGATAGCGCGAACGCGCAGGTTTCCCCGTCTCGGCACAAATCGACATCAACGGAAACAGCGCCGGGTCTTTTGCTATCGAGGCGTCAATCAACCCTTCATTATGGTTGAGATGTCCGCACAATAGCGCCGTGTAAATTTTAGTCACGCTGCGCTGGCTAAACTGCTGGCACAACAAGGCGTTGATCGCTTTGTTGCGCGCCACCACCATTAATCCGGATGTCCCGAAATCGAGGCGATGCACTAAGGTGCAGCCGGGGAATAACTTCACCAACCGGTGATGCACGGAATCCAGATTTTGCGGATTTTTACCTGAAAGGCTGAGCAGCCCCGTGGGTTTATCGATCAATACCAGATGCTCATCCTGATAGAGAATCGAAATCTCTTCAGAACACGGCGGAGCTATAAAAGTATCGATAATGGTGGACATCGGACTGCCAGGCTGGGAAGTGGGTGCGGATGATAACCAATTTTCAGCGAGCTGACGAATTTTGCTCTCTTCTCACAGGCTCACGCTCGCACAGCAGAAATTTATCGTCCAGACTTACAGCAAAGGCGTAGTCTGCGCAGGCAATGTGCTTTACACTGCGCGCTGCAAAAAACTGATTAGATTAACGATTAAGTAGGCGGTAATGGCGATGAACGGAACGATCACAACCTGGTTTGAAGACAAAGGTTTTGGATTTATCAAAGATGAAAACGGAGACAACCGTTATTTCCATGTGATTAAGGTCGCCAACCCTGATCTGATTAAAAAAGACGCGGCAGTGACGTTCGAACCGACCACCAATAACAAAGGTTTATCGGCCTTTTCGGTGAAAGTGATACCGGACAGCAAATACATCTTTATCGCCGGTGAGCGTCTGAAGCTCACATCGATTAAATCCTTCGTGGTTTACAGTGAAGAAGAGCCGGTTGATACCCGCATTGATAAAGAAAACACCGTTCTGTCGGTGGGCCTTCTGATGAACAACATCAAACCCAAGACAGACGTTAAGCCTGATGAAATGCGCTCAGTAAAAAAACTGGCGGTGACCACTTTCCAGGGGACGACGCTGATCTTTACTGAAGATGAGATCGACATTGATGCCGCAGTGAAAATGCTCAAAGTTTAAAGGGGAGCTGATAATGAATAACAATATTCCACTGAAGTATTATGACATTGCTGAAGAATACGCGTCGGAATCTGAACACGATGTGAGCGAAGCAGAACTCGATGCACTGGCGCACTACTTCCAGCTGTTACTGACTCGTCTTAGCAATAACGAAGAGATTAGCGAAGAGTCGCAGCAAGAGATGGCCCGTGAAGCGGGTATTCAAGCGGTGCGAATCGATGAGATTGCTAACTTTTTGAATGAGTGGGGCAACGAGTAAGCTTCACCCCTCCCGTCTGAAGGCGGCTTGCAGCCGCCTTATCATGTCAAAATCGACAACCCTGAAACTACAACTTATTCCCTTCCGGTGACTGCACCAGATCGTCCGCTTTCAACCCCTGCGGCGCGATAAAGATCTCCATATTTTCGCGTGACAGTTCCCAATGTTCGAACACCAGATCCACCACCTTCTGCTCATCTCGCGCTTCGATCGCGCTGATAAAGGCATCATGATGCTCGGCGGCTAGCTGCAGGCGGCGTTCCATATCTTCATTTTGCGGGCGGAAAAAGGTGTGGCCGATGCGGCAATGGTCGATCAGTAAACGGCCCAGGCTGGGCTGTAAATAGGGATTGGCTGCCATCTCGCCCATGATCTCATGGAAACGATTGTTCTCCAGTGCCAGCGCTTCGGCATCACGCGTCTGCACCGCTTTACGGAAGCGCTTTTGCGTCTCTTTCAGCGATTTCAGCTGGGAAGGTTTAAAATTCTGTACCGCCAGGCGACCGGTAGCGGCGTAGATCATCGGTGCGACGAGGAAGAAATTGCGCAGTGTGGAATGGCTCATCGGGATGACGCGCACGCCGCGTTTTTCGACGATTTCTAAGTAACCCTCTCCTGCCAGTCGCTGGAAAACTTCACGCACAGGCGTGCGAGATAAACCGTATTGTCCCGTCAGGCTGGCTTCATCCAGCAACTCGTCTGGGTCCAGTTCCATGGTCAAAATTAGGCGTTTTAAATCTTCGTATAACGCTGCTTTTCCCGATCTCAAAGTGACCTCCTGTGATGACATTCCGCATGCAATTCCTGCTTAACCTACAGAAAAAGTGTGTATACAGCAAAAATAATTATGGGATATTTTTTGCATTCTGCGGTGGATCACAGAAAAGGGAATGATGATATTACAAGGAGTTACAGCAGAAAAATACGAGTCGTCATCTGCAGAGAATTATCCTATTTCCAGGGTATACCCGCCATCCGTGGCGGGCATTAAACTTACTCAGCAGGCACATCAATCCAGATGGTTTTCAGCTCGGTGTACTGATCAAGTGCGTACACCGATTTATCGCGTCCACCAAAACCAGACTGTTTATAGCCACCAAATGGCGTGGTTGCATCACCTTCACCGAAACAGTTAACCGTCACCGTTCCCGCACGGACTGCACGTGATACGCGAATTGCACGGCTTAGTTTGCCAGTGTAAACCGATGCCGCCAGACCGTAATCAGTGTCATTTGCCAGTGCGATGGCTTCGGCTTCCGTTTTAAAGGTGGTGATACACAGCACTGGCCCAAAGATCTCCTCGCGGAACAGTGCGCTTTTCGGCGTCACGCCATCCACAATGGTCGGCTGCACGTAAATACCGCGATCGGTGAATCCGCCCTGAATGATGCGTAATCCTTCTTTGCGCGCGGTTTTCAGATAGTCACTGACTTTGCAGAAATGATCGGTGGTGATCATGGTACCCAGACGATTCTCTGGATCCAGCGGATTGCCCATACGCCATTCACCGATCTGCTCCGCGATCTGAGCGAGCAGTTTATCCTTCACACCTTCCTGCACCAGCAGTCGGGAAGTTGCAGAACAGTTTTCACCCATATTCCAGAATGCGCCGTTTAGCACATTGGCGGCAACGCTGGCCAGATCTTCGGCATCATCGAACACCAGCGCCGGGTTTTTCCCGCCGCATTCCAGCACAATCTTCTTCAGATTCGATTCCGCGGAATAGTGCAGGAAACGGCGTCCGGTCGCCGTTGAACCGGTGAAGCTCACCATATCAATATCAGGATGCAGGCCGATGGGTTCCCCCACCTCTTTCCCGGTACCGGTGACGATGTTGAGCACGCCGGCTGGAATACCCGCTTCATGCGCCAGTTCAGCCACGCGCAATGACGTTAGCGAAGTTTGCTCCGCCGGCTTCACAATCACCGAGCAGCCAGCAGCCAGCGCTGGGCCGATTTTCCACGCCAGCATCAGCAGCGGGAAATTCCATGGCAGCACGCAGCCCACCACACCAATCGGCTCACGAACGATCATCGCCATCGCCCCGTTGCCGGTCGGCGCGGTCTGGTCGTACAGCTTGTCGATGGCTTCCGCATGCCAGCGAATCACGTGAATCGTCTCTGGCACGTCCACTGCCAGGCATTCGCTAACCGGTTTGCCGCTGTCGAGACTTTCCATTACCGCCAGTTGCGTGACTTCGTTTTCCAGCAAGTCAGCCAGCTTGAGTAATACGGCTTTGCGCTCGCCGGGATGAAGCTGGCTCCAGCTGCCTGACTCAAACGCGCTACGTGCGCCCTGTACCGCCAGGTTCACATCCGCGCTTTCACAAGCAGCGATGTGCGTCAGAATCTCACCCGTCGCAGGATTGGTGGTTTCCAGTGTTTTGCCGGAGACCGCCGCAGTAAAACGTCCGTTAATGAACGCCTGATCCGGGAACCGCAGTTCTCGCGCCACGTTCACCACATCGCTCAGCGTTTGTACCTGTTTCATGCGCACTCCTTAAAGCACTGCAACGGCTGCCACATTGCGTTTCACACCGTCGATCACGGCCTGCAACTGCGCTTTCTCTTCTTCTTCCAGTGCCTGCAGCGGTGCGCGCACCGGGCCTGCTTTCAGGCCTGCCAGTTCAGAACCGTATTTAATCGACTGCACAAATTTGCCGCCATCAAGGAAGTTCATCAGTGGCATCATCGCAGCCATGATCTTACGTCCTTTATCGAAATCTTTTTCCACGACGCAGGCGTTGTACAACGCGACGTGCTCACGTGGAATGAAGTTAGAGCCCGCACACACCCAGCTACGCGCGCCCCAGGCGAAGAATTCCAGCGCCTGATCATCCCAACCACAAGAAAGCGCGATGTTCGGGAATTGACAGGCCAGCAGATGCAGATTGTTGAAGTCGCCTGAACTCTCTTTAATCGCCACCACATTTTTCGAACGGCTCACTTCGCGGAAGTAAGTTTCTCCCATGGAGATGCCCATACGGCCCGGATAGTTGTACAGCATGATCGGCAACTGAGCGGCCTTGTCGACGGTCAGCGCATGGTGGGCGTTTTCCAGTTCGGTTGGCAGCGCATACGGCGGTGACGTCACCAAAATGGCATCGGCTTTATGCTCACGAGCGTGGGTTGCAAAAGCCACCGCGTCTTCAGTGCGAATCGCGCCGGTACCCACAATCAGTGGCAGACGGTTGCCAATCACTTTACGTGCATGTTCAACCAGAGACAGACGCTCTTCTGCGCTTTGTGCATAATACTCACCGGTTGATCCACCGATGATAATGCCGTGCACGCGCGCTTCGATCAGCGATTCGAGGACGTTGGCGAACGCCGCGAAATCAATGCTGCCATCTGCTGCGTAAGGGGTAATTGCCGGGGTGTAGATACCTTCAAATGTCATCACGAAATCTCCAGGTGAATTCAGGACCAAATGCAACGCCGTATGGTTGCGTTTGTTAACAATTTGCATATCGCATGAAGAGAGGTCAATCGGGATAAGTTTTTTGTATACGTGAAAAATACAAAGGAAATACTATCAGATGGAACATTCCTACCAGGAATTAAATTATATTCACTATTAATCAACAATTTAAATTATTTTTAGTGACGTAATAATTTTCTAAATGAATTCAGATAACGATCACATTCCACAACTATCGTCCCCTTTGACGTATTTACACTGTGCGTCAGGCGGCATAGTTTTATGCTGGTTTTAGCCTGAATTTAACAGGTAAGCTTGCACCGGCATTTCAGGTGAACATTGTGTAGAAGAGGTAGCGGGTGATGCCCCAAATGAAAGCGACGCTCATAGGTTTGATTGCCATCCTGTTATGGAGCGCGATTGTTGGATTGATCAAAAGTGTTAGCGAAGGCTTCGGTCCGATCGCTGGGGCGGCGTTGATCTACAGCTGTAGTGCCATATTGCTGCTGTTCAGCGTGGGATTTCCCAACCTGAAAAAATTCCCCCGCCGTTATGTGATTATCGGCAGCGTGCTGTTTGTCTGCTACGAACTTTGCCTGTCGCTCTCACTCGGATTTACCCATAGCGGACGGCAAGCGATTGAAGTGGGCATGGTGAATTATCTATGGCCAAGTATGACGATTGTGCTGGCGGTGATTGTTACGCGGCAAAAAGTCAGCCCGCTGATTATTCCGGGCGTGATTTTAGCCGTGGCAGGAATATGTCGCGTACTGGGTGGCGATCAAGGGTTTTCGCTCAGTGAAATGACGAACAATATAATGGAAAACCCGTTAAGCTATGGTCTGGCATTTACCGGCGCAATCATTTGGGCCATTTATTGTGTGGTTACCAAAAGAATTGCCAACGGTAATAACGGTATTACGCTGTTCTTTGTTTTAACAGCATTAACATTATGGGTTAAATACCTCATTTCGCCGCAACCCGAATTTGCACCCTCTTTTAATACGTGGATTTCACTGGCGCTGGCGGCGATGGCGATGGGATTCGGTTACGCGGCGTGGAACGTCGGCATTTTGCATGGCAATGTAACGGTATTAGCCGCCGCGTCTTACTTTATCCCGATCATTTCGTCGATTTTAGCGGCCTTTATTCTCAGTTCGCACCTTACCCTGTCGTTTTGGCAAGGCACGGCGATGGTCAGTCTTGGGTCATTAGTCTGCTGGTGGTCAACACGTACCGTTGCCACCAAAAGTGTCAGCAGTAAGATTTCTGAATAATGCTTCGGGAGGCATGGTCGCCTCCCGCAAAAAAGCCACATCAAAATGATAAAGCTCTCAGTTGTATTTATCCGACTATCCTGCACCGGAGGAAATGATATATGAAACAATCCCGCTAGCGTTATCGATGCACTTCTTTTTTAATTTCTGTTCTGAATAACATTTTAATCACCGCTACAGGTTTATATTTATCTGGCGTCCTGATGATGTTAAGCACCCATCGCAGATTGTGCTTAATTCAGTCGCATTGGCGTAGTGAAGTTCCCTCACGCCGAAAAGAAACAGGAGTAAAACATGTCAAATAACATGTCTATTGAAGATGTTCCTATCAGCCGTTTCCACCGCTTATTAACGGTGCGCTCAGGCGGCGGCTCTTTCGTCGATGGCTATGTGCTCAGTATTATTGGTATAGCCATGACGAAAGTGTCGCCGGCCTTGGGTCTCAGCCCATTATGGGAAGGTCTGATTGCGGCTTCTGCCCTGATCGGGATTTTCTTTGGTGGCTTCATGGGTGGCGTACTGACCGATCGCCTGGGTCGCCGCATGATCTACTTCGTCGGCCCCACCCTCTTTATTGTCTGTTCGCTGGCGCAGTTTTGGGTACAAAGCGGAGAAACGCTCTTTGCCTTACGCTTTATGACGGGCGTCGCCGTGGGTATTGAATACCCGGTTGCTACCGCTTTTCTGGTTGAGTTTATGCCGAAGAAGTCGCGCGGCCCATGCCTCGCCACGCTCACCATTCTGTGGTTTGCCGGGGCGGCCACCGCGTATCTGGTGGGTGAAGCTTTGCTGAATTTTGGCGGTGTAGAAGCATGGCGTTATACGTTGGCGAGCACGGCAGTCATCGGCGCGCTGCTCTTCATTGTCAGAATGGGCACACCTGAATCACCGCGCTGGCTGATTAGCAAAGGACGACATCAGGAAGCAGAAGCCGTTATCCGCCGCGTCTATGGCGACCGCTTTAGTCTAAAGAACCTGCCCCCACAACCTGAAAACAATCACCTGTCATTCGGTAGCTTGCTGCATTCTGGCTATGGCAAACGCATGGCGTTTGTGACCATTTTCTGGACCTGCTCGGTTATTCCGGTGTTCGCCGTTTACGCCTTTGCACCCAAAGTTTTGCAGGCGCTACATCTCAGTGGTGACTGGGCATCTTACGGTTCCATCGCCATTACCTTGCTGTTCGTGGTGGGCTGCATGATCGGCACGCGTTTGGTGAACTCACTGGGACGCCGTAAGTTGTTGTTGCACAGTTTCTTGTGGTCAGGTCTGGCACTGCTGTTACTCGGTGCCTTGCGTGATGGCCCTTCAATGATCATCCTGCTGATGTTTGGTGCTTACGCCCTGTTTATCGGCGGCGCGCAGGTGCTGCAGCTGGTCTATCCAAATGAGATCTTCCCGACTGAAATTCGCGCCGGAGCCGTCGGCATTGGCACCTCCATGTCGCGCATTGGCGCGGCGGTTGGGACATATCTGGTACCGATCTCACTGCAAACCATCGGCATTGGTCCCACCATGTACATTGCTGCAGGCATTACGTTTATCGGCCTGATCGTGTCGTGGTTCCTGGCACCAGAAACCGCATCGCGCAATCTGGATGATGCGGCCTCACTGGAGGGAGAAAGCCCAGCGCCATCCGTTTCTGGCAAACTCTCTAAGCATTCGCACTAAGTAAAAAGGGGCCATTTCGGCCCCTACTCCTTAACCAATCTCTCCACCACACGCCGCCGTTTACGAAACGAGCTGGGCGTTTCGCCATACTGCTTACGGAACCAGGCAATCAAATGTGAAGCATCGGCAAATCCTGTCGCAGTGGCAATCGCATTGATGCTGTTGCTGGAGTCCGCCATCAACTTGCGCGCCAGCTCCAGCCGCATACGCCGCCAGTAGACAGCCGCCGAGTAGCCGGTGCATTTGGTGAAAATCAAATTGAGCTGGCGGAAAGTGACGCCTGCGAATTCGGCTACATCGGCCAGCGGAACCGGCGAATCGAGGTGATGTTTCATAAATTCGATGACCTTATTCACCAGCTCGTTTTCATACACATCCGGCTCGTTAAGCGTGTTCTTTTGCTGTGTCTTTTTGACCGGTGCAGCGGGCTCTTCCACCAGCAAATACTTTAAGACCTTCTGTGAACGCACCAGCCCACAATGCTGGCGGATCAGATCGGCAGCGAGATCGATCGCCGTGCCGCCGGGGCAGGAAATAATGCCACCATCCTTGATGTAGGTCTTGTCGATGACCGGGATCGCTTTCGGAAATCGCAGGCGAAATTCATCACGCGTGGTGAAATGAATGGCGCAATGCCGTCCATCCAGCAGGCCTGCGTTGCCAGCGACAAAGGCGCCGCTACATAGCGTGATGATGGGAATATTACGCGCATGTAAGTCGCGAAGTGCCTGTAACAGCCACGGTGGCGACTGGCGTGTTTCTTCCAGTAAGCCTCCCGCCACCACAAAGTAATCCCAGTTCTTGCTGAAATCGAGGTCAGCCGTAGGCGAAACCGGTAGTCCGCAGCTGGCTGTGATTGGCTGGTTATCACAAGTCATCCATTCCCAGCGACAAAAGATCTGGCGACTGGTAAACGATTCGTCTGCCGCAAAACGCAGTGACTCTACCAGCCCCGCGACGGAGGCCAGGGTAAAACTTTTCATCAGCAAAAAGCCGATGGTGAGATCCGGTTTCGGTTCGCCAGGTTGCTCGGCGAAAGCTGTTTGCGGCATGTTATTCAGGTTCCTGCAATCCACCCAGTTTGCTTAATAAGCGCTTCAGATCGGCGATATCCTGGCTGTCGAGGCCGGTGGTGATCATCTTCTCCGCGCTTTTTGCCTGCTCAATCATACGATTCAGCATCACTTCCCCTTCTGCGGTCATCGACACCAGTTTACGACGACGGTTGTTCACATCTGTCACTACATTCAGCAAACCGCTTTTATTCATTCGATCAATAACATAGGTGCCGGTGGCTTTATCAAACCCGGCACGCTGACCCAGCGTTTGCTGATCGCAGGCTGACTCCTCAGCCAATACCACCAGAATCGCGTACTGCACGGCTGACAGGCCGGTATCCACAGATTGAGACCAACAAAAAGTCGAGTGTTGTCCGGCACGCCGTACAAGGTGCATTAACGAACAATCGCCGTGCGGCCACAAGGGGGCGGCAAGAATTAAGTCAGGATTTTGTGACATCGGTGCACTTGACTCCTTAAATCGTCAAACTTATAGTTCGAACACAAACAGTTTGAACTTAAACTATACTGCAAAATGGATCACTTATGAAGCTTGTTGTAGGTATGACCGGCGCAACAGGTGCAGCAATCGGCGTACGCGTGCTGTCTGCGTTGCGTGAACTTGAAGTCGAAACCCATTTAGTCATCTCCAAATGGGCGCGCGCCACCATCCAAATGGAAACATCTTACAGTGTACAGGAGGTCGCTGCCCTCGCGACCAGGACTTACAGCGAACACGATCAAGCGGCGGCCATCTCCAGCGGATCATTTCGCGTGGATGGCATGATCGTGGTGCCGTGCAGCATGAAAACCCTGGCGGGTATCCGCAGCGGTTATGGCGATGGACTGATTACGCGCTCTGCTGACGTGACGCTCAAGGAGCAACGCAAGCTGGTGCTGGTGCCTCGCGAAGCGCCGCTCAACGCCATACACCTGGAAAACATGCTGGCGCTCACCCGCGCGGGCGCGTTGATGCTCCCGCCAATGCCTCCTTTCTACAACAACCCGCAGTCCGTTGACGACATCATTAACCACACTGTTTCTCGCATTCTTGATCAGTTCGGCCTTGATAACGACATTACCCATCGCTGGACGGGTCCACGTTCTACCCTGGCTTAAGGAGAGCCTGATGAAATATTACGGCGATTTACGCAGCTTTATCACTGCCCTCGATGAAATGGGCGACATCATGCATGTGCAGCGTGAAGTGGATGGTGATTTCGAACCCAGCGCCATCACGCGCCGCAGCTATGAAATCCAGTCACCTGCGCCGCTGTTTCACAAGGTCGCCGGTGTCGCGCCGGGCTTTCGTCTGTTTGGTGCGCCTGCGGCATTATCGTCGCGCAGCGATATGCCCTACTCACGCGTCGCGATGTCACTGGGCTTAGCCCCTGAGTCCAGCGGCCCGGAGATTATCGAAGCTCTGTCCGCTGCCCGCTTTAAACCCGGTATTCCGCCTGTCCGCGTTGAGTCTGCTCAGGCAGAATGCCAGCAGAATATATTACGTGGCGATGCGGCGAATCTTGACCGCTTCCCTATCCCGTTCGCTCATGACAAAGATGGTGGTCGTTACGCCAACACCTGGGGCACGCTGATTGTGAAAACCCCGGATGGAAAATGGGTCAACTGGTCTATTGCCCGCGTGATGAAGGTGGATGGCAAGCGCATGGTTGGTCTGATTGTACCAAGTCAGCATATTGGTCAGATCTGGACGCAGTGGGTAGCTCGCGGTGAGCCGATGCCTTATGCACTCGTGCAAGGTCCTGCGCCAGCGATCTCATGTGTGTCAGGGATTCCGATCCCAGCCCACGCGGATGAAGCCGATTACATCGGCACTTTGGCGGGAGAGCCAGTGCCGGTAGTGAAAGCCATTAGTCTCGATCTTGATGTGCCCGCAACGGCTGAAATTGTGATTGAAGGCCATGTCTCGATTGAGCGCGATTGTCAGGAAGGTCCCTACGGCGAGTACGGCGGCTATCTGGGCGAAGGCTCTTCGGCTCAGCCCACTTTCCACGTGGAAACCATTACCCATCGCGACGATCCGATCTGGCCGATGTCGATCACCGGTCGCCCCACCGATGAATCGCACACCTTGTGGGCAATGGGCTTAGCGGCGGATGCACTGACTTATCTGCGTGAAGCGGAATTGCCGATCAAAACCACCTGGATTCCGGAAGATTCCACCGTGCACTGGTTGCTGGTGGTGATGCCAGAAAACTGGCGCGAGCTGCTGCCGGGTGTCAGCAGTGAAGAGTTGACCCAACGCATTGGTGAAGTGCTGTTCAAAACCGATGCGATGGTATTTATCCCGAAAGTCTATGTCGTGGATGATGACTTTGATCCCACCAACCTGCGTGAAGTGGTTTGGGCATTGTCAACGCGCGTGCACCCGGTAGGCCGTCGTGCGGTGTTTGAGGATCAATGTGTCATTCGCCTGCCACAATGCTACGACGAGGCAGAATACGTTGCCGGGAAAGGCGTCAAAGTCGTGTTTGACACCTTACAGACTAAGCGCCATTTGCATGCTTCGTTCGCGCAAGGCTATCCGGAAGAAGTACGTCAGCGCATTCTGGATAACTGGCCGGAATAAATAATACACACCAACCGTAGCGGCCACATTTATTGCGCATCTTCCAGTGCCACCCTGGCTTTGAATACGCGTGATAAATCACGCCGCTACGGTGCTCAACGCCTCTTCTACTCATGAAACGTAGCGACGCAATATATTGCCAGTATTGACGTCTCATGCATGCGCTAAGAGCCGCGCCGCTAGCGCATAAACATCTTGCGATACATCGATGGCGTCATGCCCGTCACCTTAACAAAAGCCCGTCGTAGAACATCGTTACTGCGGTAACCACAGGCGGCCGGAATGGCTTTCAGCGGCATTGATCCTGCTTCCAGCAACTTACGCGCTTGATCAATTCGCGCATTCTCCAGCCAATTGCCCGCCTGTACATCCATATGCTGACGGAAAAGCCTCGCTAAATGCCGTGTGCTAATTTGCATATGTGCGGCAAGATCATCGAGTGAACTCACCTGTGCCAGATTGGCCAAAGCCCATCTCTGCATCTCCTGAAACGCACTGCGCCCACCCAGCGAAAGTGGTTGTTTGCGAACAAAATGCCCTTGATTCACTGGCCGTTGAAAGAACATCACCAAATTGGCAGCGATATCCTGAGCCAATTCGCGCCCCAAATCTTCTTCCACCAACCTCAGGGCAAGATCGAGCCCCGACGTGACGCCAGCGGCGGTACGCAATCGTCCATCTGCGATATAAAGCGCATCGGCCTCCACCTGCGCATCCGGTACCTGTTCCATCAGTGCGTCAGCGCAGGCCCAATGGGTCGTCACTTTTTTACCACTCAGTAACCCGGTTTGTGCCAGCAGCAGCGCACCGGTACAAATCGAGCCAAAGCGCTGGCTGTGATGGCATAGCTCAATCAGACGAGCGGTTTGCTGCGCATTTAGCTGCATATCCCGCGCCTCAGGTGCCCCCGCGATCAGAAACGTGTCAGTTTGATGGATATCGTGCAGTGTGATATCCGCCATCAGGCGCACGCCCGAGGAACAACGAATATGTTCCCCTTCCAGTGACATGACTTGCAGCTGGTAAACGGCACGATTGAGCAGTCGGTTAGCTTCGGCAAACACATCCAACGGTCCAGAGACATCGAGCAATTGCGCCCCCGGCACCGCTAAAATCGCAAGATGATGATTCATGCGCTATTCCCGTCTGTTAAAGTCTTAATGTCTTAAAAGGTCGCCAAAAGCTTATTTAAGACATTCTGCCTCGGCATTAAGCTGGTTGCAACTTAACCGAGCGGAGAACCTCCCATGATATTTTCCATTAACGGCATCACTATTCCCGATACTGCAATGACCCGTGACGCGACGACGTTCGTCCGTGATACCGAATCCGATTTGCTGTTTCACCACTCCAGCCGCGTCTATTACTGGGGCGCACTCGCAGGACGCCGCTTAGATCTTAAGGTGGATGCTGAGCTGCTTTATGTCGGCTGTATGTTCCATGATGTTGGCCTGACGCACGAACACTGCAGCTGCGACAAACGCTTTGAGGTGGATGGCGCCAATGCGGCGCGCGATTTCTTGCAACAGTATGGTGTAGAGCAGGCCGATATCGATAAAGTCTGGACCGCGATTGCGCTGCATACCACCCCGGGCATTCCGCAATTTATGGCCCCGGAAATTGCGTTAGTCACCGCTGGCGTGGAAATGGATGTATTGGGCATCAACTATGATCACTTCAGCGATGCGGAGCGTGAAGCCGTGGTAGAACAGCATCCACGCCCAGCCCAATTTAAGGAGGAGATTATTCAGGCTTTCTACGATGGGATTAAAAACAAGCCTGATACCACCTTCGGCAATATTAAAGCCGATGTCATTGCCGATAAGCAGCCTGGTTTTTCACCAATGAATTTTTGTCGCGTCATCCGTCAGTCTCGCTGGGTGGGATGAGTGGGCTGGCGCAGCGAACTCGCGCTGCGCCATACTTCGTTGTTCGCCGAAGCATCTTCATCTCCACTCGCTACACTGCTGCCATCACTGACTGATGGAGCTGAACCATGATTGCTGTCCTGTTTGAAGCACGCACCCAACCTGAGCACCAAGCCCGCTATCTTGAACTCGCCGCACAACTGAAATCTCAACTTACCCGTTTGCCTGGGTTTATTTCAGTAGAGCGATTTTCAAGCCTCAACGATCCTGGAAAGATCCTGTCCCTCTCCTACTGGGAAAACGAAGAGGCCGTGCTGGCATGGAAGAGAAATATCTCGCACCAAAAGGCTCAACAGGAAGGTCGAAACAGCTTGTTTTCTTTCTACCACATCCGTATCGCCGCTGTACTGCGGGAATACGCGCACGAGGCAAGCCAACATGTTTGATATTCACGTGATGCTCAATAATGTCCCAGGCGAGTTAGCCGCATTAGGTTTGACCCTTGGCAAGCATGGTGTAGGACTTGAAGGAGGCGGCGTGTTCACGGTGGGTGAACAAAGTCACGCGCATTTTTTAGTTGTGCAAGGGGAGCAAGCCAGACAAGTGCTAATGGCGGCCGGTTTTCAGGTGGTTTCAGTACAACAGCCGCTGATCCGCAAGCTGAAACAGGATCGACCAGGATAGCTTGGCGAAATTGCTGACGTGCTAGCACGCAATGGCGTTAACATTCAGCTTCAATACAGTGACCACAACAACCAGTTGATCCTTATTACCGATAATCCTGAACGTGCAGCAGAGGTAACCGCCGCATGGCAAGCCGTAGCAGCCCCATAATCACCAATGAGACGGCGGAACAAGGCTTGCAGCAGGCGATGTCTGCTGTGGCTGCCGCTCTGGCCGACCCTTCGC
This sequence comes from Pantoea sp. CTOTU50773, assembly GCF_032082325.1. Lineage (NCBI taxonomy): Bacteria > Pseudomonadati > Pseudomonadota > Gammaproteobacteria > Enterobacterales > Erwiniaceae > Pantoea > Pantoea sp. CTOTU50773. The sequence goes on from NZ_DAMDQC010000052.1 coordinate 18,261, forward strand.
GTGTCAGCATTTTGTGCGCGCTGATGGATGGCCGTGCCTGGACAGCCACAGAATTAAGCGGCGTCGCCGATATCGCCGCTTCCACCACCAGCGGACATCTGGGCAAACTACTGGATGCCCGCCTTGTCACGTGTTTATCTCAGGGCCGCCATCGCTATTTCCGTTTGGCGGGCAGCGATATTGCGCACCTGCTTGAAACCCTTATGGGGGTATCGATGCAGCCACAGCGAGCACTGGTTTCCGCTACACCCCTCCATCTGCGCCATGCCCGCACCTGTTATGATCATTTGGCAGGTGAACTGGCGGTTGAGATATACAGTTTTATGCAAGAAAACGAGTGGGTTGTTGCCGACGGTAGTGCACTTACCCCCTTAGGCCGGCAGCAGTTAGAGAGCATCGGCATGAAGCGAAATCTTCGTAGTAAACGTAAACCTTGTTGTGCCTGCCTCGACTGGAGTGAACGCCGCATGCATCTCGGTGGCGAAGCGGGAGCCGCGCTTCTTAGTCTGCTAATTGATAAACAGTGGCTAAGCCGCACGGCAGGCTATCGAGAGATAAATGTCACACCAGCCGGGAAAAAGGCGCTTCAACGCCTATTTTGCGTGCAGTTGTAAACATCAAAATAACACGCTCGTCACAAATATAACCTTTATCAAATCAGCAAAATTTAATCATCGATCATTTTATGTACTGGCCACTTATCGTTGCTAATATAGTGACGCAACACACAGCAATGCGTTGCCTACGAGAATTTTTCCTTGATTTAATTACCCCGCCCGCTTAGCGGGCTTTTTTTTGTCCATGTATGCCCCATCCCAATAGCAGAGGCAGATGTTGAGTCAATAAAATGAGCGTTTCCTCTCATTAAGAAACGCTTGCTCTGCCGGCGTTGATGGGCGATTTAGGCGCTGATTACGATGTGGATAGCGACCAAACACTTCAATAATCTGCCGATGCTCTAACTCACTCTGATAGTAAGACGATCCTTTCAGCGCATCGAACAACACTTCGGCTTGTTGATGGATAACACGAGACTCGGCATGCATCCAGGGCATCAAGAGAAAGCCTTTTTCATCCAGGTTCAGTGACGCATAGCCCGGAGTTTTCACCGCTTCCTGCGCGAGCAATAGCGCCATGCCATCCTGCTGCCAGGCGAGAGCACTGTCCCGGTGAAGATTGCGGGAGAATTGATCCAGCACGATGATTTCTGCCAATCGTCCCCGAATGTCTTTCCGCCAGGCCGATAGCTCACCGCGACGAGCCGCTTCCCAGTTATCATAAAAACCATCTCGTATCGCTTCATCAAACCCGTCATTCTGTTTGAACCAATAGCTTTCATGGTGCGCGTTAAACCAGAATGCCAATACGGTTTCATACTCCATTCTCTTCCCCACAGATAATTCCCCTAATCACCATCAAGGTTAGGCTAAAATCGTGGTGGTTATCTGTTAGACTCGCGCGGGCGCAGTATGGATAAGGAAACCACTGAGGTGAATGCATGAGTAATCAACTGGATGAGCGACTACAAACCGAGCTGGATAGAATCAACGTAGAAGAGCAGCGTAATGACCGCCCCTACTTTGATATCTCCTTTATCAAAAATTATCCCGGTTTATTCAGCCTGATGTGGATACTGTTTGTTCTTACCATGGCGCTGCTGTTGTACTCCGACTCTTTCGGCACCATCGAATATGTGGTTTGCATTCTGATTTTTGCGGTGTGTAATTTCTTCTTCTTCTTCCATGTCAATCCGTCGTACAAAGCGAAGGATATCGATAAAGGTGCCTGGAAGAATTGCTACACCGGCGACTGGTATATGGAAGTCCATGTTCGGGACGATTTTGTCGATGAACTGCTGGACAGCGCCATTCTGACCGAGAGTGAAAAAACACGGCTAAACGAGATGCGCGCCAGAAAAGGCTATCTGTACTTTGCTGTTATCTATCGTTTAAGGCGTTAAACCTTATTGCGCGCCGCTCCCGCGACGCGCTTTCCATGCTATTTCACCACCGGATGCTTAGCAAACTGCAGCGCCTGCATAAATTTATCATCCAGATGCAGATGCTGCCGCACCAAATCTGCTGGCGTACTGGCTAACCATTGGTTCAATGAAATATCCGCGTAGTAATCGCTTTTAAATAATTCTAAAAACCGCAGCGGCTTATCACCGATATTTTCAATGTAATGCCCCATGGCGAAAGGAACATAGCCAACATCACCCGCGCGGAAATCGAAGGTCCGAGCCTGCCCCGATGAGGCAAAAACGCCCATGCGCCCTTCACCTTCCAGATAGTATTGCCACTCATCGTTGTTTGGATGCCAATGCAATTCCCGCATAGCGCCGGGCTCAAGTTCCACCAATGCAGCGGCGACGGTTTTTGATATGGGGAAATTACTGGTGTCGGTAATGCGTACAGTGCCACCCGGCAGGGTAATCGGTTTTTGCGCCAGCATTTTATGCGAGAAATTCAGCACAGATTTCACGCCACCTTTCACAGCTGCAGAATCCCCGCCCTCCGGCGCTTTCCCGGCAAAAATATACTCGTCGGCCGGTGATGGCAGCGTGTTGAAAACGTCCGCTGATACGCCAAAATTTTTGGCGAGCACTTCAGGCGGAATGTGTTTAAACCAGTCGCTAAGCAGGAAAGTGCTGTCCTCATCAAAGTTACCGTTATCAAAGGCCAGTAAAAACTCGCAGCCGTCGGGACCGAGCCCCTGGATAGAGTGCGGCACACCGGGCGGGAAATACCACAAGTCACCGACGCCAACATCATCCACAAACCATCCACCTTGGGTGTCCAGTGCAGTGATACGTGCATTGCCATAGAGCATGTACGCCCACTCGCCCTCTTTATGCCAGTGCAGTTCACGAATGCCGCCATTATCAAGCCGCATATCTACACCAGCGATGGTAGTGGAAATCCCTAATTCGCGTTGTGTCACCTGCCGCGTCCAACCTCCGCTGCCTTTGCGTACATGCGCATCGCTAAAAGAGAAGCGCAGATTCGGTAATGTACCGCTGTCTGTTGCGGGTGGATCGACAATATCGGGATTGAGCCCCTCACGGATAGGATCGTGTGGACCGGGGTCGCGGGGATGGCGGAGATCGTTTGCTGGGTAAGTGGCCACTGTTTCCTCGTGGGCATGAACTTTACCCGCTGCCAGCGCCACGGTGCCACCCGCTGCAAATGCCATGAAGGTTCGACGAGATAAGTTTTCTAATTTCATACCTGCTGTTTCCTCAGTTTCTTATGGTCTTAAAAGAGCTCATTAACCATAGTGAAACTGTGGTATTGCGATGTAACAGCGTGCGAGTCATTTCAAATCAAGGATTTAATCGAGGACAGAAACTAATCTCATCAACAGGTTAAAATAAACAAATTGTTGATTAAACATTGAGGTTCTGGCGCGCATCCAAATGAATAAAAGGCACAAAGAGGTTAACTCAGCCAAAAAACCATTAGAGAAAATTATCAAAAGCCCATCATAAAGTTAATAAAATGTTACAAATGACAAGCAGATCGCTTATACCCACCTGCAATTTGATGAGGGTTAGCAGACAACCCACTGTTGTCTGCTCTGTGAATCTATTGTTGCCGCTGGAGGCATCGGGATAAATGGAAGCAGGTTTCAGGATTGGAAAGCCAAACTTACTCATTGAGATGTTCTGGTTTTTCAGTTCGAAAGCCTAAACCAATTAAACGACCGAACAGATGGCGCAAGAACGGGAAACGGCTGATCATCTGCGGCACTTTACTCGGCGTAGTGCGCTTACGTTTATTACTGCTCATTTTAATTTGCAGGAATTGCGTGGCAACGGTGGGAAACTGTCGGCGCTGTTGCACTTTCTGCAGGTCACGTAGTGTGACATGGCCTTTTTTCAGTGGAAGAGTCAGGCAATTGGCCGCTGCCACCGCATCCTGAATCGCCAGATTGACGCCAACGCCGCCAATCGGCGACATCGCATGGGCTGCATCACCAATGCACAGCACGCCGGGCTTCATCCACTGATCCAGCCGGTCAATGCGAATCGACAACAGCTTCAATTTGTCCCAACCGTCGAGATCCGCCATGCGCTCAGCGCTGAAGGGCGCTACTTCAGCCATAGCCTGCTTTAGCGTCTCCAGACCGGCAAGCTTTAATGCGTCAAACTCTCCTTTTTGGATGGTGTAGCCGCATTGCCAGTAGTCACCGCGATCAATCACAATGAAATTCTGCTTTGGCCCTTTGTGGCCCATACCCCATTCGGGATCGCTTCCCTGTTTGCCCAACCGGAACCACAGCACATCACGGGATGAGCCAAAGCTTTTACTCTGCAATCCGGCTTTGGCACGTACCTCCGAGTTACGCCCATCCGCGCCTATCACCAACGAGGTATGAATGAGGCGCGTAGCGTTACCCTGTAACGTTTTAACACCCGATACCATACCCTCTGCATAGATCAAATCATCAAAAGCGGTGGATTGTAAGAGCGTGAAGCCGGGAAAAGCGGCCGCTTTGCTCGCGAGAAAATTGAGGAAATCCCATTGCGGCATAAAGGCAATAAAGCGGCACTGCACCGGCAAGCGCGAGAAATCAGCCATCGTGATCTCCTGACCAGCCACTTCTGCCTGTAATTTTTCGGCTCTCTGATGCGGTAAGGTCAGTAGCTCATCCAGCAGCCCGAGATGGCGCATGATCTCCAGCGTCGAGGGATGGATGGTATCGCCACGAAAATCGCGCAGGAAGTCGGGATGTTTTTCAATCACCACGACGCTTAATCCTGATCTCGCCAGTAAATAACCCAGCATTAATCCTGCTGGTCCGCCGCCGATAATACAACAGTCGGCGGTGAGTTCTGTTGGTTGCATCCTGACCTCAGCATAAAGCAATTGATGATAATCGTTATCATTTATATAGCATCGTGTTGAGGTTTAGGTGGGAATAAATGCCACAGTATCTGTCAGTACATAACTGTATGCTGCCCGCAGACGCTAGTTGTGTTAGACCAAACCCAGCTCAATCAAGCTCTGGGCCGTCGCGGTAATTGCCTGTTGGGGTGTGCGCGGCTGCCAGCCCAACACAGACATCGCTTTCTCTGCCGTGACGTTCATATCTACCCCCAACAATTTCACCATCCCTATCATCACTGGATTCTTATCTGCAGCAGCCTGCACACTCTCATCCGTGAGTTCGATCGTTGATACGCAGCGGGCGGCGTCACCCAGTGACGTTTTCAAGGTATGGGCTACCTCGACCAGACGCAAACTATGGCCCGAACTGGCAAGGAATCGCTCCCCCCTGGCTGCTGGGTGCTTCATAGCGATGACGTGTAAATCGGCGACATCCCGCACATCCACAAAACAGCTGTTGATATCAGGACAACCCGGCTGCCCTTCTAACATCTCTTTGATAATCCGGGTTGAGTGTGAGTAGTCTGCGCCCAGCACAGGTCCGAGTACAGCCACGGGATTGATAGCTGACAGCTCTAAACCCCGCCCCTCCTTCTCAATAAATGCCCAGGCTGCCCGTTCCGATAAGGTTTTGGAACGTTGATACGGCCATAAATCGCTGTCCAGGTTCGTCCAGTCCGTCTCCTTAAATGGGCGCGGGTAGTCCGCCGCGTGACCGACTCCGACCGCACCAAATGCCGACGTTAACACCACGCGTTTAACGCCTGCATCCCTCGCCGCCCGCAGAACGCGTAAATTTCCCTCAATCGCGGGGTTGATCCAATCGGCCTCGGTGGCCTGCTCACCGGATGGTGTAGGTGATGCGCCGTGCAACACATAAGTACAGCCTTGAGTGGCCGCATCCCAACCCTGATCGGCCATTAAATCTGCCACGACAAATGTCAGGTTTTCGCCTGGCTCTACACCTCCATGCTGGAGATGTTGTCGCACTTCGTTCTCCCGCTGGGCTGAACGCACCGTCCTGCGCACTCTGTATCCCTGTTTAAGCAGGGAAATAATGCAATGTTGCGCGATAAAACCGGTACCACCCGTCACCAAAACGGTTTCTTTAGTCATGAAAAATGCCTCGCTGTTGTGATACTGAGCAGAGTAAACAGCCATGACCGGATTTTGAATGCTTGATAGTGCGTGTAAGTTGCGTGATAGTACGGAAATGCAAAACGACCCTTTTTCCGACATCCTGAAATTCGTCCACGCGGAATCCCTGGTGACGGGAGGCTTTAGCGCGGGCGGGCGCTGGGCGTTACGTTTCCCTGCGCCCGAGAAGATTAAGTTTTTCGCCGTCCTGAAAGGACAATGCTGGGTTCAGTTTGACGACGGCGCCAGGCCAATTCTGTTCTCAACCGGCGATGTTGGTTTACTGAGTGCAAAACGCGCCTTTGTGCTGTCCAGCGAGCCCGGCGTAGAGCCGGTTGATGCCATGAGTGTGTTTTTCGGTGCCGGAAAACCTCATGCACCCATTGGTGAAGGGGATGATTTTGCGCATATCGGTGGGCATGTCCTGCTGAATCCCACCAGTGGCCGTTTATTGACGCACGTTTTGCCGCCATGGATTCATGTCCCTGCCGCCTCTCCGCAAGCGGCCTCGTTCCGTTGGTTACTGGACCAGTTAGTACAAGAGCGTCGTACCACACAGCCGGGTTCGCAACTGGCCTCGTCACAGTTGGCGCAACTGCTGTTTATTCAGATTTTGCGTGCTCATCTGCAAACCTGTGATGCTTTCCCCGCCAGTTGGCTGCGAGCCCTTGGCGATGCGCGTCTTGCGCCTGCGCTGCAACTGATGCATGGCGATCCGGCAAGAAATTGGCATCTGGAAGAGTTGGCAAAAGCCTGCGCCATGTCACGCACCACCTTTGCTCAGCAGTTTCGAACTGTTGCGGGTGTGACACCGGTTGCCTATCTGACACAATGGCGCATGCGATTAGCCGAACGCGCCTTACGTGAGGAGTCCGATCAGGTGGCCGTGGTGGCGCAGTCGCTGGGTTACACTTCAGAAAGCGCCTTCAGCCATGCGTTTAAACGCGAGACGGGAATGTCGCCAAAAGCGTGGCGACTGGCTGAACGTTCGATGGGATAAAAGGCGCCGCCTTAGCACGTAATCGCATGCGCAAGCATGTATCGCGGATCATGCAGGATATCGACAGCTCACCCAGTGAATACGTTTTGCAGAAACCTTAAGTTAAGGCTGCGGCCTTGCATCAAGCTGAAGCTGCAAAAAGGTCAGATCGAGCCATCGGCCAAATTTGCAGCCTACCTGATTTAATCTCCCCCCATCACTGAAGCCCAGCTTCTTATGCAGCGCGATTGAAGCGCTGTTCTCTGACTCAATCCCGGCAATCATCATATGTTTGCCCTGCTCGCGCGCCCGCTCAATCAAGGCGGTCATCAGCATGCCGCCCACACCTTGGCCGCGCCCGTTTTTATGGACATAGACTGAATGTTCAACGGTATGTCGGTAGCCGTCCCAGGGACGCCAGTCACCATAGGAGGCGTAGCCAATGACGGCTTGCTCCTGAATCGCCACCAATACCGGAAACCCTGCGGCCTGGCGTGCAGCCATCCACTGGATGCGGTTAGCAATATCCACGGTATTCTCATTCCAAATCGCGGTGGTGTTGAGTACAGCGTCGTTGTAGATGTCCGCGATCGCCCCGGCATCGCTCTCTTCTGCTGCTCGTATTTGCATGATTTCCGCCTCGTCACTATAGTGGATGTTTCGTTTACTATTGTAGTTATCCATTATGTTAGATGAGTTGTCTAGTAAAGAAGATGGCATCAATGCGCGCATTGGTCAGAACATTAAAATCGAACGTGAGAAGCGCGGCTGGTCTTTAACCGACCTGGCAGAACAGTCCGGTGTTTCACGGGCGATGATCCATAAAATAGAACGGGGTGAGAGCAGCCCAACTGCGACGTCTCTCGCTCGCCTCGCCGGCTCGTTTGCTATGAGCATGTCGCAGCTCATCGCCCTCACGGAAGTTCAACCCGGGACGTTGCTGCGCCATGCACAACAACCCGTGTGGCAGGATCCGGAAACGGGCTACATTCGCCGCCATATTTCACCTGGCGATATCCCGTTGGATGTCGTGAGTGTAGAGCTCCCTCCGCACACTGACGTGCCAATGCCAGCGATTTCCTACCTTTCACGTCGTCAGTTGATCTGGGTGCTGGAAGGCACTTTGCGCTTTCAGGAGGGCGACAATCTGTTTGAAATGAACGTCGGTGATTGCCTGGAATTGGGCGATCCAACGGATTGCGTGTTTACCAATGCGACTGATGACATTTGTTGTTATGCGGTAATGGTGCTTAAAACCACTGTGTGAGCCCTAATGCGAAGAGACATATGCAGAAGCCTGCTGTGCAGGCGGCACCGCGAAATTGCGCTGCATGCGCTTGATCTCCTCCGCCGGTGGCAGCCCGAACAGACGTTTGAATTCCCGGTTAAATTGGGATGCGCTTTCATAACCCACCGCAAGGCTCGCCGAGGCCGCCGTCATCTCCTGACGCACCATCAGCATTCGCGCCTGATGTAAGCGTACCGATTTCACGTATTGCATCGGTGACTGCTGGGTGATGGTTTTAAAATGCGCGCTGAATGTCGGCACGCTCATGCCTGCTTCACCCGCCAACTGCGCCAGATTGAGCGTGTGGGCATAGCAGGCATGAATATGACGCAGCGCTTTACCCACCTTGCCGAATTGCCCCTGCAACGTCAGCGCGGCACGCAGTGCCTGACCTTGTGCACCCGTCAACACACGATAATAGAGTTCACGCACCAGTGCGGGGCCGAGGATCTGTGCATCCAAAGGATGACTCAGAGCCGTCAGGAAACGTAGCACTGAATCACGTAGCGGCTGATCCATGGGACTCGACATCATGCTCTGCGCCGCTTTCGCCGTGAAAGGCACTTGCTGTTGCTCTAGTTCCAGCAACAATGCTGTCGCCACACTGAAATCAAGATGCATGTAGATCGCCAGCAACG
>NZ_DAMDQC010000053.1:0-26511 GCF_032082325.1 Pantoea sp. CTOTU50773
AGTCCCGGTCGGCGAACGTCTCCCGCAGCAGAAAGCGGCAGTCGCTCAGGTCCAATGCGCGGCTGACCGGATCCCGCCGCATCTGCCGCCACGGAATGTGGCCCACCATCACCGGCTCGTCCGCTCGATCGGTCCGGATCGATTCCTCGGTTCAGCCGCATCCGGCGATCGCTGCGTCCTTGCAGGCCTGGCTGCGCGCCCACGGCACCCGGTTGGTGTCGCTGAGGTACTTCATCAGCTCCGACTTCACCGCGGCAATGTCGACGTCGTCCTCGGCGCGAGGGTGCACTACGCCATCGATGCGGGTGCGGCGCTCGGTGCCGATGACCCAGTCGATGGCCATCTTGATCTTGTTGTAGGTCAGCGGCGCCTGGTGGCGGGCAGCCAGGACAGCTTCGTCAATATGATGAACAACTACGTACAGAAGCTCGGTCTGACGCATACCCATTTTGAAACCGTGCACGGCCTGGATGCACCCGGCCAGCACACCACCGCGCGTGATTTAGCGGTGCTGTCGCGTGCCATCATCAATGGTGAACAGGATTTCTACGCCATGTACGCGGAGAAAACCCTGAGCTGGAACGGGATTACGCAAAACAACCGTAACGGTTTGTTATGGGATCAAAACCTTCACGTTGATGGCATGAAAACAGGCCATACTGAAACGGCAGGTTTCAATATCATCGCCTCGAATGTGGTGGGTCGTCATCGCCTGATTGCGGTGATCATGGGCGGTAAGAGCTCGAAAGGGCGTGAAGAGCAGGCGCGTAAACTGCTGGTGTGGGGTCAGAACAACTTCGATACCGTGCAACTGTTCCATGCCGGTAAGAAAATCGGCACCGAAAACGTCTGGTACGGCAATCCGCACAAAGTGGATGTCGGCACCACTCAGGATATTTATCTGTCTCTGCCGCGCACCGAAGTTTCAAACGTCATGGCGAAATATGTGATTGAGCGTAAAGACCTGGAAGCACCGCTGAAAGCCGGTGAGCAGGTGGGTGAAATCCAGGTCATGGACAAAGACAAGCAGCTGGCGAGCTATCCGCTGTATGCCCTACAAGGTGTGGATAAAGCCGGCATCATCACGCGTATCAGTGACTACGTAAAACAGAAACTGTAATCCGCAGCGGATGTCGCGGCCGCTCCCATCGATATCGGGGAGCGGCCAGAGCGGGCTTTCTGCTGCTGAACGGAGGCAAAGGTATGAAAGCATCAATCGTCGAGCGCAATCCTCAAAGCTGGCTGGGCTACCATTTGCAGGGTCCGTGGCAGGAAACGGTGCCGCGCGGATTTAACCAGCTAAAAAGCTGGGTCGAGCAGCATGGTGTCGAAGGCGAATGGCTGGCCATCTATTACGGTAATCCTGAAATTCTTCTGCCGGAAGAGCTGCGCGTTGAAACGGTGATCACTGCGCCCACCGATGCTGTGCCCTCTTATGGTGACGACATCGAGCAAGGCCTGCTGCCCGGTGGGCAATATTTTCATGCGCGCATGGAAGTGATGAACAACGATTTCTTCACCGCCTGGCACAGCCTGTTTGATCATCTCAAGACGAAAACCGACTGGCAGGTGGATAATCGTCCCTGCTTCGAACACTACCTTTCCGACGGCTCTGACAGCGGCGACTGGCTGGTGGATATGTACATTCCGGTACGTGCAGCCGACTAATATCATCAGTGCGTTACTTCTATGTTTCATAAGCGAAAATAGGATGTGGCGTACTTGTTGAATCGCAAAAAAAGAGCGGAAATAGTGCTGCGCAGCACTCAATGTTCGTGTCGCGCCAGGGTAACATAGCGCGCAAATTTTTATCGTTCCCGGACCACCATGTTACGCGCCGACAAACCCATCTCTGCCATTGAGTTCTGGTTCTACCGCCACTATCGCGCTGTGCACGGCGTGCGCATCGCTATCGCCTTTGTGCTCTGTTTTCTGTTTGTGCGTTTGACGGATATTCCGGAAGGCACCTGGCCGCTGATCACCCTGGTGGTGGTGATGGGGCCGATCTCGACCTGGGGCAATGTGTTTCCGCGCGTCATCCAGCGCATCAGCGGTACGTTTGCCGGGCTGGCATCGGGTTTGATCGCCCTGAAGCTGGAGCTGATCTCACTGCCAATGATGTTGTCATGGTGCTTCGTGGTGATGATTATTTGCGGCTATCTGACGCTGGGTAGACATCCTTATATGGCGCTGCTGATTGGTATCACGCTCGGCGTGGTGGTGGGTGCTCCGGCCGGTGACTTCACTGTGGCGCTGTGGCGTGGCGGCGATGTGATCCTGGGTTCGATTATGGCGCTGCTGTTCAGTGCGATTCTCGCTCAGCGTGCCTACACGCACTGGCGCATTCAGCTGTCGGATTCGTTTATCGCCATGGCGAAACTGCATCACACCGGCTTTTCCGCCAACCTGCTGGAGAAACCGCGACTGAACAAACCATTCCAGAAGCAGCTCTCCAGCGTGATTAAAATGCGCGCGCTGCTGGAACCGGCGAGTAAAGAGACGCGTATTCCGAAATCAGTGTTTGAAGCGATTCAGACCATCAACCGTAATATGGTTAACACGATGCAGATGCAAATTGATGCATGGTGGTCATCGCGTGAAAGTCATCTGTTGTTGCTCAACGCCCCGACGCTGCGCCGCAGTCAGAAAATGACCGAAGACACGTTGAACGCGCTGGCCACATTGATGGTGAAAGGGGAGACGGAAGGCGTGATCGCCAACAGCCATGAACTGGAGGAGATCACCCAGGAACTGGAACAGTTGATTGCCAACCGCAGCGGGCGCTTAGAGACCACGGCGATCTATGGCTACGTGTGGTTGAGTCTGGAACAGGCGCGTCAACTGGAGCGCATTACGGATCTGGTCCGTCTGGCACTGCGCAAATAGTTTTCTCAGGCAATGACTTAATGTGAATCACCCTTTCTTTGCGCTAAGATAAGTGCCAGTCCGAAATTAGCTGTGAAAATTGCGAATCCAGCTAGCAAGCCGCTAAGCTGTAGCTCATGACTATTCCGCCTGCCGCGGCAGGCTCAAAGAAAGGTGCCAACATGGAAAATGCCAAGCAATCATTTCAGGACGTTCTGGAGTTTGTACGTATGTTTCGTCGTAAAAACAAACTGCAGCGCGAAATCGTGGATAACGAGAAGAAAGTCCGTGATAACCAGAAACGTGTGTTGCTGCTGGACAACCTGAGCGAGTACATCAAACCAGGCATGAGCGTTGAGGCGATTCAGGAAATCATTGCATCCATGCGTGTGGACTATGAAGACCGCGTCGATGAGTACATCATCAAAAATGCTGACTTGTCGAAAGAGCGTCGCGAGCTGTCGAAGAAGTTGAAAGCGATGGGTGAACCAAAGCCGCAGTAAAAATGTTGGGACCGTAAGGTCCCAAATTTTTTGCAGCGTAACGGCTTCCGCACTGCCTGCCGTGGCGTGCGCAATAGCCTGTGCTGCTTTAACCTGGTCAGGCTTTGGGTTTTAATTGTCGCGCTAATGCCTGCAACTGACCGGCGATCTCCGCTATATCCACATCCCCATGCATCGGCGCAGCTGTCGTTTCGCGCAATATCAGCTCGGTTACCAGCGGTAGGGGCTGTACAGCTTCTCCGGCCAGTTCCGCCAACAAGCGGTCCACAGATACTGCACCCAACTGCTGCAAATCCTGACGCACGGTGGTGAGCGGCGGCTGATACCACGCGCTCTCGGCAGTGTCGTCATAACCAATAATCGACATCTCTCCAGGAATTTTCACGCCGTGTTGGTGCAGTGCACGCATCGCCCCAAGCGCCATCTGATCGTTCGCCACCAGCAGGGCCTGTGGCAGGCGATCCGGCAGTAACTGCAATAGCGCCTGATACCCGGATGACGCACTCCAGTCGCCATGCAGTACGCATATTGGCTGCAACTGGTGTGACGATAACGCCCGTTGCCATGCAGTGAAGCGCGCCCGCGCCGAAGCCGAACTTTCAGGCCCATTCAGCACGCCAATCTGCTGGTGGCCCAGCGCGACGAGATGCTCCACTGCCTGCTGCGCACCCGATTCACTCTGATACTGGCACTGGCTGACAGCAGCATGTTGTTCAACATCGAGAAACAGCACAGGCTTGCTGCCGCACTGCTGCTGCACCTGCGCCGCCTGTTCAGCATCGAGCGGCAGGTTGATGAGTAGTGCATCAACGCGCTGCGCCAGCAGTTCATTCACCGTGTCCTGGGCATTTCCGGCCGCATTCGCCATGGCGATCACCAGATGGTAACCCTGTGCGGCGGCACGTTCATGGATCGCAGAGGCAATCTTTGCCGGGGCCATCAATGCCAGATCGCTGGTGGCCAGCCCCAGCGTGCGCGTGGCTTTTCCTGCCAGCTGCTGTGCCACGCGGTTGGGCACATAGTTCAGCTGTTGCATCGCGGCTTCGACTTTGGCGCGCGTGCGTGGCGAAACCTGCACGGAATGGTTGAGCACACGGGAAACGGTCTGGTAGGAAACCCCCGCCAGTGCAGCGACATCATCGAGGGTAACGGAACGCGCAGTCATAAACTCTCCTGAATCTGATAGCGGCGAGTGTAGCAAATTTTTCTCTGCTGTCGCGGAGTTAAGCCGCTACACTGCCAGTGTTAATGCGAGGAGAACGCGATGCAGCTCAATAGCCAACAGATTCAGGATATCAATACGCTTGCGGCCTGGCTGGCGCTTGACCACATGCCGACAGATGGCACGCTCGAGGTTGATTTGGCAATTCTTGCCGGTCACGCGGTACTGCCCAACGTTGAAGGTGTGATTGCACTGGCGAAGAAGTATCAGCTGCCTCTGATGATAAGCGGCGGTATCGGTCATTCCACGGTGTTACTGGCGGAGATGATCGCTAATCATCCCCTTTATCGTCAGATTTCTACCCAAGGTAAAAGCGAAGCAGAGTTGCTGGGCGACATGGCGGGGGTGTTTGCCGCACTGCCGGACGAGCAGCTGCTGCTGGAAACCGCCTCACGCAACTGTGGTGAGAATGCCGCTTTCAGCCAAAAACTGCTGGATGAGCAGAAGTGGCAGCCGCAGCATGTATTGCTGGTGCAGGACCCACTGATGCAGCGACGTACCTGGGAAACTTTCCGCTACCAGTGGCGTGACCGTGCCGACGCACCCGAATTTATTAGCTGGCCGGTGTTTATTCCGCAGGTGATGATGGATGCGGGTATGCTGCGCATTATCGGTGCGCCACCGCAAGGATTGTGGTCGATGGAGCGTTTTCTTTCGCTGCTGATGGGCGAGATCCAGCGCCTGCGCGATGATGAAAACGGCTACGGTCCACGCGGCAAAGGTTTCCTCGGGCATGTGGATATCCCGGACGAGGTAGAAGCAGGCTGGCAGCGCTTGATGCAACTGAAAGGCGTGCAGTCGCGGCTTGGATAAAACGCGTATAACCCCGATGCGGCGCACTTTATTGCGCATGGGGCGGCGATTTGGCTCTATCAGACTCACGCCTAACCCCGTAGCGGCGCAATTCATTGCACATAAGTCAGCGAATTAGCCTTCTCAGATTCGCGCGATAATATTGCACCGCAACGGTATTAACCTGTGATTTAACGATTCTGCAAATACACCTGCAAATTCATATACACCGCATTCAACAACGGCGTCACCACGCCACTGCGTGCGCCTCGCACCAGCAGATCGCCAATCACCTGGTCCGCCTCAATCTCATAACCCTGGGTTAAGTCGCGATACATCGAGGAGGTCATCGCCACCTGCGGATTATTTAGCGTCTCATAAATCTTTGCCGTTACCGCTGGCCGTTCCTGATAGCCGTCAGCACCAAGCACGGAAAGCACCTCAGTAAAAATCCCCTGCAACAAGGCTTCACCACCTTGGGATCGCAACACCTGTTGGGTATTACCTCGCGCGATGCAGCACACCGCCCCTAATGTGCTCAGCAGCAGCCACTTCTCCCACAGTTCGCTGATGATGTTGTCAGCAAAGACCGTATCGAACTGCGCGATGTTCAGCGTTTCATCGACACGTTGCAGACGTGCATCATTGTGCCCATCGAGTGCACCGTAGTAGAGAATATGCAGCGGCGTCATCTGCACCACTTCACCATGTTCACCCAGCGTGGCGTTGATTTTGCACAAGCCGCCAATCACCTTGTCGCCAAAGCGTGCGCGCAGCGTATCGAAATGGCGCATACCGTTAAGGATCGGCATGATCAGCGTTTCTGGCCCAACGGCGGGTGCAATATCCTCGATAGCCTGATCGAGCCCGAAGCTTTTCACCGTCAGAATGATCAGATCAAACTGGCCTGTCAGCTTGCCGGTTTGCGCCAGCTGCGGGTGAATCACTTCTGTGCCGCCCGGTGTTTTTAGCACCAGACCGTTTTGTTGCAGTTGCTGAAAACGGCGCTCGCGCACCAGAAAAGTCACATCACGTCCTGCTTGCGCCAGACGTGCACCGAAATACCCGCCGGTGGCACCGGCGCCGACAACCAGAATGCGCATGGTTAGATTTCCCGTTGAGAGTGAGACCCTTACCATAAATCGGGAAGGGTTAAGCTTGCCAGCCCGTAAATGCTGAAACCGATGCAAGATTTTCACGATGGCTAAAAAAGGCTCAAACTGTTCGTATTTATTCGTACAATGGGTCTATGCTGTTGCGCAGCGGCGGGCAATGGTGCTCGCCCACTTTTCCAGTCGAACAGACTAAGGACGCATCATGCCCCGACCCCTACCTATCGAACGTTATCGCAATATCGGCATCTCCGCGCACATCGATGCCGGCAAAACCACCACCACTGAGCGCATTCTGTTTTACACCGGGATGAGCCACAAGTTGGGTGAAGTGCACGATGGCGCGGCAACCACCGACTGGATGGCGCAGGAGCAGGAGCGCGGTATTACCATCACCTCGGCGGCAGTAAGCTGCTACTGGCCGGGCATGGATGGCAGCTTCACGCCGCACCGCATCAACATCATCGACACACCCGGACACGTCGATTTCACCATAGAAGTGGAGCGATCCATGCGCGTGCTGGACGGTGCCGTGATGGTGTATGACGCCGTCGGTGGCGTACAGCCACAGTCGGAAACCGTGTGGCGTCAGGCCAACAAATACCACGTACCGCGCATTGCCTTCGTCAACAAGATGGACCGCCAGGGCGCGGACTTCTTCCGCGTGGTGCAGATGATGAAAGATCGTCTGCATGCCAATCCGGTACCGATCGTGATTCCGATTGGTGCGGAAGAGCATTTTGCAGGCGTAGTGGATCTCAACAAGATGCGCGCCATCTACTGGGATGAAGCCAGCCAGGGCATGACGTTCAGCTATGCGCCAATCCCTGATGAGTTGCAGGCGCTGGCTGCCGAATGGCGTGAGAATATGGTGGCTGCTGCGGCGGAAGCCAGTGAAGCGTTGATGGATCGTTATCTGGAGCAGGGTGACCTGAGCGAAGAAGAGGTCATCGCGGGCTTACGTCAGCGCACATTGATTGGCGAGATCCAGCCGATGCTGTGTGGTAGCGCGTTCAAAAACAAAGGTGTGCAGCGCATGCTTGATGCGGTGATTGAGCTGATGCCGTCGCCGCTGGACGTGCCGCCGGTTTCCGGTGTGAACGAAAAAGGCGAGCACGATGAGCGCCATGCTGATGACGATGAACCGTTCTCGGCGCTGGCCTTCAAACTGATGAGCGATCCCTATGTGGGCCAACTCACCTTCGTGCGTGTTTACTCCGGTGTATTGCGCAAAGGCGATAGCGTGTGGAATGCGGTGAAAGGGCGTAAGGAGCGCATCGGACGTATCGTGCAGATGCAGGCTAACGATCGCATCGAAATCGAGGAGATTCGTGCAGGTGATATAGCCGCCTGTGTCGGTTTGAAAGAGGTGACCACTGGCGAAACGCTGTGCGATCCGAATGCGGTGATCACCCTGGAACGCATGGAGTTCCCGGACCCGGTAATTTCGCTGTCGATTGAGCCGAAAACCAAGGCAGATCAGGAGAAAATGGGGCTGGCGTTGCAGCGTTTGGCCGCAGAAGATCCGTCATTCCGCCTGCACACCGATGAAGAGTCGGGGCAGACGATTATCTCCGGTATGGGTGAGTTGCATCTGGAGATCATCGTTGATCGCATGAAGCGTGAATTCGGTGTGGAAGCCAACATTGGTCGGCCACAGGTCACCTATCGCGAAACCATTCGTAAGACGGTGCGCGATGTGGAAGGCAAGTTTGTGCGCCAGTCGGGTGGTAAAGGTCAGTATGGCCACGTGGTGCTGACGCTGGAGCCGCAGGCAGCAGGCGCAGGTTTTGCCTTTGAAGATGCCACCAAGGGCGGCGTAGTGCCACGCGAGTTTATTCCTTCGGTGGAGAAGGGGATTCGTGAAGCGCTCAATTCCGGCGTGCTGGCGGGCTATCCAGTGGTGGATCTCAAGGCCACACTGACCTTCGGTTCGTATCATGACGTCGACTCTTCGGAAATGGCTTTCCGCATGGCAGCGATTTTTGGTTTCAAAGCGGCGGCTAAACAGGCCGATCCGGTGATCCTTGAGCCGGTGATGCAGGTGGAGGTGGAAACGCCAGAGGATTACGCCGGTGGGGTGATGGGCGATCTCTCTTCGCGTCGCGGTACGCTGCAAGGTATGGATGAGCGCTTTGGTGCGCGCATCATCCGAGCCGAAGTGCCGCTGTCAGAGATGTTTGGCTACGCCACCACGCTGCGATCCATGTCGCAGGGCCGTGCCACTTACAGCATGGAATTTGCGCATTACGCTGAAGCGCCACGCAATGTGGCCGAGGGAATTATTGCGTCACGCGCAGAGTGATTTTTTGGGCGGCAAGGATGCCGCCTTTAAGCTGCGCGATATATTGCGTATAGCTGCAGCGCGATGAAAGATGGTCGTTGCGCGATAAATTACATCGCGGCTGTTCAAATCACAGCAACTTCACGCCGTATTCCGCTGCTTGATCTTCCCACGCTTGCACCTCATCGTAAAACGCCCGCTCTGGCACCGCAAAACCGCTGATTAGACTCGCTGCCAGCAACTGCTGATGCTTCTTATCAGTAGTGAGTTCGGTCAAGGCGCTGCGCAGACGCTCAAGCGTTTTGGCATCGGTTTTTGCTGAGGTGATTAACGGCAGTGCGGCACACAGCGGGGTTTCACCAATGATCTCTAACCCGGCCAGTTCTTCAGGGTGATGAGCACGCAACAGCGCCCAGGTGATGCAATCGATCGCCGCGATATCCGCTCGCTGTTCACGCAACGCGGCCAACGATTGACGATGACTGCCACTCTGCAGCGCTTCACTGAAGAAATGCCCGTCGTGTGCCAGTGGCGCGATCACGTAGCGCAGCGAATTGTAGCCCGAGTGCGAGTCATCACTGTTGCACACCGCGCGGCGACCACGAAAATCGCTCAGGGTAAGATTTTCATCCTCTTTGCGCGCCACCAGCCAACTGCGATAGCGCAGTCCCTCACAGCCTTGCGCGCTGGATTGAAATGCCCCAACCAGTTGCACATCAGGCAATAAAGCCACCAGCGGATAGCCACAGGTCTGGCTTAACAGCAAATCAGCGTCGCGCCAGTGGGGTAAGAGTTCGTTGTGCCACTCTACTTCAGCCTGCACGCCGCGTTGTTTCAGCAGCGTCGTTAGCGCAGCAGTCAGGCCAAGCGTCGTTGGATGATGAATATCGTACATCGGCAGTGAAATGATCGGCATGCTGTGCATCCTTGTGCGTTCCCGGATGGGCGTTAACGTTGACCGGTTTGCGCCAGAAGCGCAGCAACCACTCGCCATAACCCGCGACGCGGAAACCGTGATTGCGCTGATGGTAGCCGTCGCGATACAGCAGATAGACTTTGCGCAAGCCGTACCAGGGCAAACCGGGCAGATCGTGATGTACAGAATGATAGTTGAGATTCAGAAATAGCCAACGCCACGGCCAGGCGGCTTCATTGTTCACGGAGCGGGCCAGCGGGGCTTCTTCTGCGCGATGCTCGTAGAAAGAACGTATTTTGGTCAACGCCAATGCCGGATAACTCACGGCAACCACGAACCACAGCGGCGACAATCCTTGCTGCTGCATCCAGTAGAAAAGCCCAGCCAGCAGCGTCAGATGAATCACCCACATCGAAATAGCGGCACGATCACGCGCCAAAAGCATCATCTTCAGGGTCGCCACGATATCCAGCAGCGGACCTAACAGCAAACGGCCGGGAAACGTATTACGCAGGTGAATCAAGCGTTGCTGCCACGGCTTAAGCTGTGCCCAGCGTTCCGGCGACAGGTAATAGGTTTCCGGATCTTCATCCGGTTCGGTGAGGGTGTGATTACGGTGATGTGCCAGATGTGAATCGCGATACAGCCCATAGGGATACCACACCGCCAGCGGCAGGGTACCAAACAGCTGGTTGAGCCCTGGAAAACGCGTGGGATGGCCATGGATCAGCTCATGCTGCAGCGACATATACCAGGTGGTGAACACAATCAGCAGCAGAGTGGTTAAAAACAGACCCAGCGTTTGCCAATAGATGACGCAGCCAAACCAGCCGCCATACACCCCGACCATCAGCGCCCAGGTGGGCAGTTCACTGCGCCACAGCCAATTGTGGCCCAGCTGATGCACCACTTCACGCTGCTGTGCGTTGATATAGTCGTTTGCCATGCGGATGCCATAAACCTGTGAATCGGATGAATTCCCCGCAAGATGATTGATCACCGTGATAAACACAAAGACCGTGTTTTTATGACTTATGCAAAAAAGTTGATGAAGCGCGCGAAAACTATTGGCTATCAGTCACCTCTCGCCTGGCGTAACCTTTCTCCATCGAAACCTAATGCATCATGTGCGGGCCAGTACGGTCCCCCTGGAGAATTTCACCATGAAAAAGATTGGCTTCTTATCCTTTGGTCACTGGACCCCGTCATCGCAGTCAGCCACCCGTTCCGCTCAGGACGTGTTACTGCAATCCATCGATTTAGCCGTGGCTGCAGAAGAGTTGGGCGCGGATGGCGCTTACTATCGCGTGCACCACTTCGCGCGTCAGTTAAGCTCGCCGTTCCCGCTGCTGGCGGCAGTCGGTGCCAAAACCAATCGCATTGAGATTGGTACTGGCGTGATCGATATGCGTTATGAAAACCCGCTGTATATGGCGGAAGATGCCGGTGCGGCAGACCTGATTTCTAACGGTCGTCTGCAACTCGGTCTGAGCCGCGGCTCCCCGGAGCAGGTGATTGAAGGCTATCGCTACTTTGGTTTTAACCCGAAAGAGGGTGAAACCGATGCCGATATGGGACGTCGTCACACCGAAGAGTTGCTGGAAGTGCTGCGCGGTGAGGGTTTTGCTAAACCGAATCCACAGCCGATGTTCCCGAATCCACCGGGCTTACTGCGTCTGGAGCCATTCTCAGAAGGGCTGCGTGAGCGTATCTGGTGGGGTTCCGGTTCAAATGCGACATCAGTCTGGGCAGCACAGCAGGGCATGAATCTGCAAAGCTCCACCCTGAAGGATGATGAAACTGGCGAACCGTTCCACATCCAGCAGGCGAAACAGATTCGCGCTTACCGTGAAGCCTGGAAAGCCGCCGGACATCAGCGCACGCCGCGTGTGTCAGTGAGCCGCAGTATCTTTGCGCTGACCAATGATATCGACCGTGCTTACTTTGGTCGCAGTGGTCAGGATCAGGACTCCGTGGGCTTCCTCGATGAGAAAACCCGCGCCATCTTTGGTCGTAGCTATGCGGCAGAGCCAGAGCAGTTGATCAAACAGCTGGCTCAGGACGAAGGAATCGCCGAAGCCGATACGCTGCTGCTCACCATCCCTAACCAGCTGGGCGTGGATTACTGTGCGCACGTGATGGAAAGTATTCTGACCCATGTGGCACCGGAACTGGGCTGGCGTTAAAACTAAAGAGGCGCACTTTGCGAAGTGCGCCTCTTTTCTTAATTAACCCCTAATTCCCACCACAGCTTATCCAATGCGTAGTAGCGGTCGCGTTCGCTTTCAGGTTGATTGAGATCGCGCTTCCACGGCTTGGCCAGAATAAAATGCAGGTTTTTTACATCCTCTTCCCGCCACATGGCGCTGTGCTGGAACGGCAGCGTTTTCAGCGCGTTGTAGATATACGGCAGCGGCAGCCAGCGATTCTCAAACACTTCATTAAGTAAATCCTGTTCAGAGAACGGATAGCGGCGTAGATCAGTGATAGCAGCGACTTTTTGCTGTAGCCAGCTAAACACCTCTTCATCCGGTTCGAGCACCAAAAAGCCGCCATTAAGATAGCGGTCCAGGCTGGCAGGTGCCGACTCACCACGATCCTGCCAGGTATAGTGGCAATTTTTCGGCTGCCAGCTGGCGGGATAACTGGCGATTTTATTCGGATTGCAGCGACAGGCGTGACAGGCGGCCAGCGCATGATCGCCGAGATCCAGCGTAAACAGCTCATCCATATTGCGCAGCACCAGCATGTCGGCATCAAGAAATACCACGCGCTCACAGCCGGTCAGTTCCCATGCCCGCAGCTTGCTCCACACTTCACCAAATTGCGCAGAGGCATAATGCTGCTCCAGTTCAGCATTCGGCATCAGAGGCTCGACCGGATGAATCACACAGCCTAAAGCTTGCAAATCTTCACGCGTTTCGATGTCAATCGCATCGGTCACCATCACAATCAATGGCCATGCGGTTTCGCTGCGTTTCAGTGAACGGTGCAGCGCTTTCACGCCGATAAAATAATCCGGTTGTGTCAGTAGTGTTACCCAGGCGTACATACATTCTCCCCCGTCAAAATTCAATCAAACAAAGCCGTGACATAGTCATTGCTAAAACGACGCTGCGGATCGAGTTGTTCCCGCACCGCGCGGAACGCATCCCACTGTGGATAGATATCCCGCCAGCTGTAGCGCTGCGGATCGTAGTATTTTCCCCAGTGCGGTCGTCCGCCTTCTGCTGCCAGTAATTTCTCGACCTCGGTGAGGAAATGCAGACCGTCCTGTGACAGCGAACCGTCATCGGCGTAATAGACTACGAAGCCAAAGAAACAGGTCGGCTGCTGATACGCTGGACTGAGCCAGGCTTCTGACGCGCCAGTGCAGCGCAGAATGATGGGGTAGTGCATGTGTGGATGATTCTCGGCATACCAGGCTTTGATTTTGCTGATAATCTCCGGCGTTTTATTCAACGGCACACCAATTTCCACGTTGATTTGCGGCACGGCAATACCGCGACAAAACAGCTGATAGATGTCGCCGCTGAGGTCGGTGAAATCGCGGAAGCGCGTGACGGTGCGAAACTGTTTACCACCTTTACCTTCAATTTGCGTATCACGATGCATCTGCGCCAGCGTCTGATCGATAGTGTCATTCAGACTGCTATCAGTGTCGTCGCCATGCTCGATCACCTCGCCGCCATTGGTGTGCCACGCCTGAACATCTGCTTCACTGGCGGGGTTGGCATTCCAGACGTGCATCAGGTTGTCATCCACAAACCACCAGGCTTTGCTCAGCTCATACTGTTGATTCCAGCGCGGCAGATCCTGCTCCAGCGTATCGGCGGACTCGGCAAATTTATGGCAGGTAAACAGGCGGAACGGCTGGGTGCGCATCGTCACGGCGGTCACAATCCCCAGCGAACCTAATGAGGTTTGCGCCGCAGGGAAATCACTATCGCCACGTTGAAACTCCCGCACGCTGCCGTCGGCCATAACCATGCGGATGCTTATAACTTCATCCGCCAGTGAACTCTGATCCAATCCCTGGCCATGGGTGCCCGTCGCTATTGCGCCCGCCAGCGTCTGAACGGATATCACGCCTGGCGAACAGCCTAACATGCGATTTCGCGCGGTGAGTGCGTCGAACACATGCTGCAGCAGCGTGCCTGCCGCGAAAGTGATGCTGTCGTTATCCTCTCCCAATACGCCTTGCATGGCGCTGAGATCGAGTAACAGATCGTCGGCATTCACACACAGCATGCGGCCGGGTGATAAACGGCTGCCGATGACGCGCACTTTGCCTGTTGACGAACTCAGCAGCTGTTGCAGTTCGGCTTCGTTTTGCGGCTGATGAACTTGCTCACGCTGGCCCACCACGGTGTTTTGCGCCCAGTTCCACAGGACACTGTCGTGCTCGATATTTTGCGGGTTGCGAAGGGGGTAAAGGAGGGAATCTCTGTTCACTACGGCGTTCCTTATACTGAGGTCTGTGACGGTCCCAAAGCTTTAAGCGTAGACCATCACAGCACTGCCCAGGTTTAAGGTGCCTTGCAGATGTAGCGCAGCGTTGCGGTCACGGCCAGTTGGCGGTTACGACGGATGCTGTCCTCTTCCGTATCCTCAGGGGTGAACAGGAAGTGGAAGGTGTAGCGGTTGGCGACGTGGTGCACACAGATACTGCTCAATAAGCGGTGCACGTCCACGGTGTTCAGGCCATCAACAAAGATGCCTTGCTGCTGACCGCGCGTCAGAATGTCATCCAGCAGATCCAGCGTACTTTTGTTCAACGCTTTGATGCGCTCGGACTGCACAATGTAGCGACCGCGCAACAGGTTTTCCGTACACACCAAACGCATGAAATCCTGATGGGTGGCGTGATAGTCGAAGCTGGCTTCGACCAGTTTAATCATCGCCTGCTCGGGTTCCATCTGTGCAAGGTTCAATCCGGTTTCGTGTTCACGAATCGCCTGATAGACCTGCTCCAGCACCTCGATATACAGCTTCTCTTTATTGACGAAGTGATACACCACCATGCGCTTAGTGGTCTGCGCGTGTTCAGCAATCTGCTCAAGGCGTGCGCCCTGCATACCGAACTCGGCGAAGGTTTTCAGGGCACCGGCAAGGATGCGTTTTTTCAGCCCTTCCGGGTCATTTTTACGTTTCGTTGTAGTGTCCGACATAGCGCTCAATAACAGGTCAATCAAAACGGCATGGTACCACAGCCGTCCTTTCACTTGTGGCGATGCGAGCGGCTGCGTGTCTTTATTCTTTTCAGGAATAGCATTCCCGGATAAATCATAATGCAGGAATAAGCATCTGCGTATACTGCGGCTATCTGTTCATCACGACAGTGTACTTTGACCGCTGCAATTATAACGATGAGGAAATAACTATGCACACTCGCCTGGCATCCGCCAAAACGACATTTTTGTTAACCGCTGGCGCTATGCTGCTGGCGGGCACTAAAGGCATCGGTGAAACGGCCTGGTAAGGATCTAGCATGACGATTTTCACAGGAGTCGAAGCGCCGTTTAGCGCGATAACGCGTGGCGTGGTAGAGAATGCGCAAGACCGTGAACGTTTTGCTCGCGAAAGCGGCAGCGTGGTGCGCTTGCAGGGCGTTTCACGTCGCTTTGGGCAAACTCAGGCGCTGCGCGATGTTTCACTAACGGTGCAGAAAGGTGAAATTCTCGGCCTGATTGGCCGCAGTGGCGCGGGCAAATCGACGTTGATTCGCTGTCTGAACGGGCTGGAGCAACCTGACGAAGGCGTCATTGAAATCGAAGGCCGGAAAATTACCGGCCTGTCGGAAAAACAGCTGCAATCTGTGCGTAGCCGCGTCGGTATGGTGTTCCAGCACTTCAACCTGCTGTCGGCGAAAACCGTGGCGCAGAATGTCGCGTTGCCGCTGAAAATTGCCGGTCTGGATAAGGTGCAACGTGCCCAACGCGTGGCGGAATTGCTGGAATTGGTGGGGCTGTCCGATAAGGCACAGCACTATCCGGCGGCGCTCTCAGGCGGTCAGAAACAGCGTGTTGGCATTGCTCGTGCACTGGCGGCAAGCCCGGCACTGCTGCTGTGTGATGAAGCGACTTCAGCACTGGATCCTGAAACCACCCGTTCCATTCTGGCATTGCTTAAATCGCTCAATCAAAAGCTGGGTATCACTATTCTGCTGATCACCCATGAAATGGAAGTCATCAAGTCGGTGGCGCACCGCGTGGCGGTAATTGACGCGGGTGAGATCATTGAGCAAGGCCCGGTGTGGGAGGTGTTTGCGCATCCGCAATCCGAGCTGACGCGCACCTTATTGCGTGGTTTGCTGCCGCAGCTACCGGAAGCGCTGGCCGCACGGGTTACCGAGAGGAGACAGGGCGAGGCAATTTACAGCGTGCACTTTGCTGGCGAGGACGCGCAGGGCGATTTGCTGACCCGATTTGCGGCGGCGTTGCCGGGCAAGTTCCACTTATTACAGGGCGGCATCGATCATATTCAGCACTACGCCGTGGTGCGCTTCTTTATTGCGCTTCCGGTCGCCAACGTGACCGACGAGCAACAGATTCTCAGCTGGCTGCGCGCGCAGCAGGCGCAAGTGGAGTTAGTCGGTTATGTCGCCAGTGATGATTGATTTATTGCTCAACGCGTTGGGCGAAACGGTATTAATGACGCTGATTTCCGGGCTGTTTTCGCTAGTGGCCGGTTTGCCGTTGGGGTTGATTCTGGTGATGACCAGTGCAGGCGGCATTGCGGAACATCGCGGTATTAACCGGGTGCTGGGGCTGGTGATCAACGGCTTCCGCTCGCTACCGTTCATTATATTGTTGGTGGCGCTGATTCCTTTTACCCGCTTTCTGGTCGGTACGTCACTGGGGACGTGGGCGGCGATAGTTCCACTGTCGATCACCGCAACGCCGTATTTCGCTCGCGTGGCAGAAGTGTCATTACGCGATGTGGATCGCGGCCTGATTGATGCGGTACGCGCGATGGGTGCCAGCAAGCTCCGTATCGTCTGGGATGTTTTAATCCCAGAAGCGCTGCCCGGCATTCTCTCGGGGTTTGTGGTGACGCTGGTGGCATTAATCGGCGCATCGGCGATGGCGGGAGCGATTGGTGCGGGCGGATTAGGCGACCTGGCGATTCGCTACGGTTATCAACGCTTTGAAACCTCTGTGATGATCGCGGTGATCGCAGTATTAATTGTGCTGGTATGTGGCATTCAGTGGGTCGGCGATCGACTGGTGCAGCACATCGATAAGCGACACTAGACTTCGCGCATTGCATTCCATCATTGGCGACAGCAACGCAGATGTGGCACCTTTACCGCCCGCCGTGGATTAATATCGTCGTTGATTCTGTTCATGCCCGCTCTGGATAACTGAGCGGGCATTTTTTTGGAATCCTTATCGACACGTTTTAACAGAACAAGTGCATGATTCAAACTGCCTCGCCACACTGATTATCGCCTTTAACCTATATAGCATTTGACCTATATCACAAGGAGCGTATCATGTGGCAAATAATTACAACGGACACGTTTGATGATTGGCTTGTAGCGCAAGACGACACTGACCGAGCCTGCGTTCTGTCCGCAATGATTGTATTGCAGCAAGCTGGCCCCGCATTATGCAGGCCCTACGCCGACACCCTGAAAGGCTCTCGCTTTAGCAATATGAAAGAGCTTCGCATTAAGAGCAAAGGTGATCCTATTCGGGCATTTTACGCATTTGACCCCTGGCGCAGCGGTGTGTTGCTTTGTGCAGGTCATAAGAGTGGCAATGAAAAGCGTTTTTATGCTGAGCTGATCCCGCTCGCAGATAAAGAATTCACCCATCATCTTCAACGCGAAGAGAGAAAGGAGTAACGACATGGGCAGAACACTCAAACAGATTCTAGCGTCTGAGAAGTCTGAGGTAGTGGCTAAAGCTAACGCCATGGCTGAAGAAGTATTGTTAAATATCCATCTTGCTGAATTGCGTGAAAGAGTAAACAAAACGCAGGTAGAGATAGCGCAGCAATTAAATATTAAACAACCCACCGTGGCTGGAATGGAAAAGCCTGGCCGGGATTTAAAACTCTCGACGCTGAAGCGCTATGTTGAAGCGGCAGGAGGAAAACTGCGCCTCAACATTGAGCTTCCCGATGGCTCGCATTATGAGTTTGTTGTTTAATTCCCTTCTTTGACTTTCTATCCGCGAAAAAACAGTGCGATCTGGCGCACTGTTTCGCGTACTTGCACGCCGACTCACTCCTACCTGCTTGCTCCCCAACCCATGAAAATCCATCCCACCACGTAACTTTTTGCATACATGAAAAATACAAAGGAAATACAATTAAGTAGTATGATTTTACCTTGGTTTGAAATTAATATATTGATTTTCAATGAGTTATACGTATAACTTTTTCGAATTATTTTTTCAGATGAATTTTGGAGATGATCACAATCTCAAGTTTTGGGTGTCCTGGGCATGTTTACACCACCTGAAATTCAGCATAGTTTGAACATGGAGTTAACCTGTGATTAACAGACAAAAGCGAACAAATGCGTATTGGGTCAACACACCGCTAAACAATGATGAAGACAGACGATCTGCAAGTGGGTCATGCTTAATTTCATTATTTATGTTCAGGGATTAAACGCAGGGTTTTTCAATTTATAGGTCAATTTATTTTTCAAAGAAATACCTAAATCAGTCAATGATGTTTTTTCTGTTTCTTTAACGTTCCGCCAAATCATTTTTGATTTGGACAGTTCGCTGCGCCTGCAGAGAAATGAATAATTCAGGAGAGACCCTGTTATGAGCAACACCAATATATCCATTGAAGATGTCCCGCTTAATAATTTTCACCAGTTAATGTCGCTGCGCGCGGGTGGCGGTTGGATCCTCGATGGCTACGTGCTGAGTATTATCGGCGTGGCGATCGTGCAGTTTTCCCAGCATCTGCAACTTGATACCTTCTGGCAGGGCATGGTGGCCGCTTCAGCGATGCTCGGCACCTTCTGCAGTGGTTTCCTTGGCGGGTGGCTGACCGATATTGTGGGTCGTCGTCGTCTGTTTTTTGTCGGGCCAATCCTGTTTATCCTGGGTTCGGTCGGCACCTTCTGGGCGGAATCGGCGCTGACGCTGTTTATCCTGCGTTTCCTGGTGGGGGTTGGGGTGGGATTAGAATATCCGGTCGCTGGTTCACTGCTGACCGAATTCCTGCCGCAAAAGCATCGTGGTAAACGTTTGGCCGGTTTGACCATTCTCTGGTTGGCCGGTGCAGCCCTCGCTTATATCATGGGTAACCTCATTCTCTCGATTGGCGGTGATGCCGCATGGCGTCTGGTACTGGCCAGCCCGGCCGTGTTGGGGGTACTCCTTTTCGTTCTGCGCATCGGCACGCCGGAATCGCCACGCTGGTTAGTCAGCAAAGGTCGCTTCAATGAGGCTGAGCAGATCATCAAGAAAGTCTACGGTCCGGAATTCTCGCTGAAAAATATGCCAGCGGAGTCAGTGGAAGCCAAAGTCACGTTGAAAGATCTGGTGCGCTCTGGCTATGGCAAACGTATGTTGTTTGTCTCGGTGTTCTGGAGTGCAGCGGTCGTACCGATGTTTGCGGTGTATTCGTTCGCACCCGTAGTACTGAAAGCCCTGAATCTGGATGGCGAATGGGCCTCACTGGGTTCGATAGCCATCACCTTGCTGTTTGTGGTGGGCTGTATTGTGGCAACCCGTTTGATTGATAGCATGGGCCGCCGCCGTCTGATCATCCACAGCTTTTTATGGTCAAGTCTGGCGCTGTTGGCATTGGGGATGTTCTCCCACGGTTCTGAAATGCTGGTACTGGTGATGTTTGGTGCTTACGCGGTATTTATCGGCGGAGCACAGGTGCTGGAGTTAGTGTATCCGAACGAGCTGTTCCCAACGGAAGTGCGTGCCTTCGCTGTCGGTATGGGTTCATCCATGTCACGTATCGGTTCTGCCGCTGGAACCTGGCTGGTACCGATTTCCCTGCAAAATCTGGGCATCGAATACACCATGTATGCTGCAGCGATTGTTTCCTTTTTTGGCCTGCTGGTCTCGGTTTGGCTGGCACCGGAGACGCGTAATATGACGCTGAGTCAGGCGGCTTCGCTGGCACGTTAATAGAAAGAAAAATATCGTAGAAAGACAAAAGCCCGCCCAGGTAATCCTGAGCGGGCTTTTTGCATTTTTTTGGCTACTTCTAAAATGCCGCAGCGTGTTCGCAAGATATGATCTCAAACCTGGATACTAGACTATCTCTCGCAGTAAATGATAATCCCACCTGTCTATTAGATCATTTCAACAGTCTGCTCTCTCAGCGCGTAACCTCAATTATATGCGCGATTTCGCCAAAGCCTGGTGGGATGCAAAATTTGTGCAAGCGGTGCTTGCACAATCACCCCCGGAACCATGAAGTGTCCTGCTGGACAAACTAAATAGACTGGAACAACGGCACAGGTATCTGCCTAAGCTAAAGTTTGCCTCATATCCATAACTAGCGAGCTTTTTTGCAAACAAAAAGCCCGCTCAGGTTTTCCTGAGCGGGCTTCTCTAAATATGGCTCCTCTGACTGGACTCGAACCAGTGACATACGGATTAACAGTCCGCCGTTCTACCGACTGAACTACAGAGGAATCGTGTGAACGAGGCGCATATTAGCGATGCCGATCCCCAATGTCAAAGCCCGATCGCACACTTCTGGTTTAAGTGCGCGTAAAAGCAGCGGAATGCTGTTTTTCTGCCTTGAACGTTCAGATTTCAAACTGCCAGCAAGATCTCACTTTAAGCGCATTTCCTTTGAGATGTTAGATGCATGTCAAAGTTTTGTTATTTGCCGATTTTAAAACAATCATTTCAGTGCTTTTATGATGAAAATTTCAAATGCTGATCAGATGAAACAAATGAACTGCTTATCATCACGGGTGAAATCAGTTTTGGCGTCTGAAACAGCATTTCGAAAATAACCTTTTGATAAGTAGATAGTTGCAGGAAAGAGCAGTACCGAAACGATAGCGTTAGACCAGAAGCCTTACCTCTACAACCAGATAAATAACGCCAGTGCCGTTGAGTGAATGTAAAAAATATTTTTCATTCGTCGTATCAGCCCAACTGAGCATGTTAACGAATAAGAAGGGTTACCTATGAAATTCAAAAAAGCGTTAGTGACTTCCCTGTTAGCTTGCATGTTACCTGCCGCTGTTATGGCAAAAGACCTTCAGGTGGGCGTCTCTATGGCGCTGTTTGACGATAACTTCCTGACCATTCTGCGTACCGCGATGCAGAAAGAGATGACCAAAGATGGCGTTAAGGGTCAGGTCGAAGATGCGAAGGGCGACGTCTCCCAACAGCTGCAACAAATTCAGAACTTCATCGGTCAGGGCGTTGACGCCATTATCGTTAACCCAGTGGATACCAATGCCGTCAAACCTTTGATGGATGCGGCCTCTAAAGCGGGTGTGCCGCTGATCTTTGTTAACCGCAAACCGGCAGGTGAATTGACCGACAAAATGGCTTACGTCGGCTCTGACTCCGAATTAGCGGGCCGTCTGCAAATGGAAGCGCTGGCAAAAGCGATGAACGGTAAAGGCAACGTCGCCATTTTGATGGGCGATCTGGCTAACGAATCCACCCGTGACCGCACCAAAGGTGTTGAAGCGGTGGTGGCTAAATATCCTGGCATCAAAGTGGTGCAGAAACAGACCGCGAAATTCACCCGTAATGACGCGGTGGACGTAGTGAGTAACTGGATGACCGCAGGCGATGACATTCAGGCGATTGCTTCAAACAACGATGAAATGGCGATCGGTGCGCTGCAGGCGCTGGGCAAAAACCCGAACCACATCTTGATTGCGGGCGTGGATGGTACACCGGATGCGTTGCAGATGCTGAAGAACGGCAAGATGGTCGCCACTGTATTCCAGGATGCTAAAGGTCAGGGTGAAGGCGCCGTACAGACTGCCGTGAAACTGGCGAAAGGCGAGAAAGTGGAGAAGGTGATTAACATCCCTTACCAGCTGATCACCAAAGACAACATGGCGCAGTTCGAATCTCGTAACCAGAAATAATCGTTCCCGACTCAGCCGTACGGAGGTGATGTATGACCGCTTTTGCGCTTGAAGCCGAAGGCATCAGCAAGTTCTTCCCCGGAGTGAAGGCACTCGACAATGTCTCACTACGCATTAAACCGGGGTCGGTACATGCCCTGATGGGTGAAAATGGCGCGGGCAAATCCACTTTAATGAAATGCCTTATCGGGATGTACCGTCCCGATAAGGGCACCATTCGCATTAAAGGGGAGCCGGTGCAGTTTCAGGACACCATGGATGCGCTGCGTTCTGGCATCTCCATGATCCACCAGGAACTGAATCTGGTGCCTTACATGACTGTGGCTGAGAACATCTGGCTGGGTCGCGAACCGATGAAGTACGGCTTTGTTGACCACGCGTTGCTGAACAAGCAAACGCAGGAATTACTCAACAAACTCAATATCCGTTTAAAAGCCGATCGTATGGTTGGCGAGCTGAGTATCGCTGCTCAGCAGATGGTGGAAATTGCCAAAGCGGTGTCGTGGAACTCCGACATTGTGATTATGGACGAACCGACCTCGGCACTGACGGAAACCGAAGTGGCGCATCTGTTCACCATCATCCGCGACCTGCGTGCGCAGGGTAAAGCCATCATCTATATCAGCCACAAGATGGATGAAATTTTCACTATCACCGATGAAATCAGCATTTTCCGCGACGGGACCTGGGTCGGCAGCAACAGCACCTCTGAATTTACCCGTCAGTCATTAATTACCCAGATGGTGGGGCGTGAACTGACGCAGCTGTTCCCGAAATTCAATGGTGAAATCGGTGAAGAAGTGCTGACGGTGCGCAACCTTACCTGTAAAGACCGTTTCACCGATATCAACTTCACGGTACGTAAGGGTGAAATCCTCGGTGTTGCCGGTCTGGTGGGGGCGGGACGCAGTGAAGTGATGGAAAGTTTGTTCGGGATGGAAAGCTTCGACAGCGGTGAAGTGCTGATCGATGGCGTGCCGGTCAAAATCGATTCGCCTTCCACGGCGATTGAGAAGGGCATGGCGTTCCTGACCGAAGACCGTAAAAAGTCCGGCTTATTCCTGGTGTTGTCGGTGATGGAGAACATGAGCATCGTCAACATGCCGGATTATGTCAGTAAAGCCGGTTTCGTTAGCCACATGAAGATGGCACAGGACTGCATGGAGCAGATCCGCAAGCTCAATATTAAAACGCCGACCATGGATCAGATCATCAACAACCTCAGTGGCGGTAACCAGCAGAAGGTGCTGATTGCGCGCTGGCTGCTGGCTCAACCGAAGATTCTGATCCTCGATGAACCGACGCGCGGTATTGACGTCGGGGCAAAAGCCGAGATTTACCGCTTAATCAGCGAACTGGCAAACCGTGGCGTGGCCATCATTATGGTCTCGTCGGAGTTGCCGGAAATTCTGGGCATGAGCGACCGCGTGATGGTTATGCACGGCGGACGTATAACTGGCATCCTCGATAAAGAAGAGGCCAATCAGGAAACCATTTTGTCGTTGGCATCCGAGTGAGGCGCGAGACATCTATGAGTAACGTAAAAATTACGGCCCCGCAGGCCGCGGAATCGACATCCTTCTTTGGCAACCTGCGCCATAAGTTGCCGAAAGATACCGGCATCTTTGTGGTGATGTTGGGTATTGCCTTAATCTTTGAGATTGCAGGCTGGTACGTTCGTGACCAATCTTTCCTGCTCAACACCAACCGTCTGGTATTGATTGTTTTACAGGTGGCGATCATCGGCATCATTGCGGTGGGCGTGACCCAGGTCATCATCACCACGGGGATTGACCTGTCGTCTGGTTCGGTGATTGCACTGACGGCGGTAGTGGCGGCCAGTCTGGCACAAACCTTTGACAGCCTGACACCGATGTATCCGTCACTGGTTAACCTTCCTGCCGTCATTCCGATTGTGGCCGGTATTGGTGTAGGTTTGCTGTGCGGGGTCATGAACGGTTTCCTGATTACCAAAACCGGTATCCCTCCATTTATCGCCACACTGGGCATGATGGTGTCGGCGCGTGGTCTGGCGCAGTATTACACGCAAGGTAACCCGATCAGCTTCCTGTCAGATGGTTTTACCTCCATCGGCCAGGGCGCTATGCCGGTGATCATTTTCCTGGTGGTGGCCTTCCTGTTCCACATCGCCCTGAAGCATACCCGTTACGGTAAGTATGTGTATGCAATTGGCGGCAACATGACTTCGGCCAAAGTGTCAGGGATCAATGTTAATAAATACCTGATCATCGTCTATACCATCGCGGGTGCGCTCTCTGGCCTGGCGGGTGTGGTGCTGGCGGCGCGCGTCAGTAGCGGCCAGTCAAGTATGGGTATGGCGTACGAGTTGGATGCGATTGCCGCAGCCGTTATCGGCGGTAGCAGCCTGATGGGCGGCGTGGGTCGTATTACCGGGACGCTGATTGGTGCGGTGATTCTGGGTCTGATTAAGAGCGGATTCACCTTCGTGGGTGTGGATGCTTACGTGCAGGACATCATTAAAGGCATCATCATTGTCGCCGCAGTGTCCATCGATATGCATAGAAACCGTAAAAAGAGATAGTACTTCCTGATTGCAGGGCGCACTGTGTGCGCCCTCAAGGACATTTTGCTCCGTTGTTCACAATAAGTTTTCCCACTGGTTGATCCTGCTCCTTTCCCCGCGTTTGCTTTCGTTCTGACCGTTTTTGGTCATTTTCTGTGAGTTATGCACCACTGCGACGCTTTCGGTCATCACTTTTTTGCACATCTGCCACGCAAGTTGCGCACCATGGTGGTGCATTTCGATTTATTTTTAATCACTCTGTGTCATGTGCTCAGCTTATTAACTCTTAAGAGGTAATCAGAAAGGCTTATTTTCCGTGCCGTTAGGAATATTCTGGCACTGCTTTTTCACGCTCCGAATAAACCTGGCCTGCATATTGCAACTTCATGAACACAAGCCAGCAGGCTGAGACACCCAAACGGGTTATTCGGGGATTGACGGAGGCAATATGAATTTAAGACGACTGAAGTACTTTGTAAAAATCGTCGATATCGGCAGCCTGACTCAGGCAGCAGAAGTGCTGCACATCGCGCAGCCTGCGCTTAGCCAGCAAGTTGCGACGCTGGAAAACGAACTCGATCAGCAGTTACTGATTCGCACCAAACGTGGCGTAACACCAACCGAGGCGGGCAAAATTCTTTATGCTCATGCTCGTACGATTCTGCGCCAGTGTGAACAGGCGCAAACGGCTGTCATCAACGCGGGCCAGGCGTTAAATGGTCAGATATCAATTGGTCTGGCACCGGGCACCGCCGCTTCTTCGTTGACGATGCCGCTGCTGCAAACGGTGCGGGAACAATTCCCGGATGTACTGGTGTATCTGCATGAGAATAGCGGCACCTCTTTAAATGAAAAAGTGATGAACGGTCAGTTGGATATGGCGGTGCTGTATGACCGTGCGCCGACAGCCGGCATTAACAGCATTCCATTGATGAAAGAAGAGTTGTATCTGGTCGGTGCGACCGCATGTCCGGGCGCTACCGTTGATCTCGCCGACGTGGCGCAGATGAATTTGTTCCTGCCGCGTGACTACAGCGCGGTGCGCAAACGTGTTGATGAAGCATTCTCGCTGCGTCGTCTGAGCGCAAAAATCATCGGTGAAATCGAGTCAATCTCCACCCTCACTGCCGCAGTTTCCAGCGGCATGGGTGTGACCGTTCTGCCGGAATCAGCGGCTCGCGCCCTGGTGAGTTCAACTCACGCGTGGATGGCACGTATTAACAGCCCATCGCTGAATCTACCGCTCTCGCTGAATATCTCTGCGCGCTTGCCACTGTCACCTTCCGCGCAGGCAGTGAAAAACATCCTGCTGTCACTACTGAATAAGCCGATGACGGAAGAGCGCGAGTTGATGCTGGTCGGTTAATCCCTTCTTCTTTACCCCAGCTATCTACGGCTGGGGTAACCCCTTCACGCTTTAACACCCACAAACGCGTCGAGATAAATTACACTCCTTATTACTATTCCGCATAACACACCTTTGTTTATTATTTCCTGCAATGACACCAACTTCATAACATGGACGAAACAGGGTAGGGAACAGGAGAAAAGGGTGTGAATTTCCAGCAACTTAAAATTATACGTGAAGCTGCACGTTGCGAATTCAACCTGACAGAAGTGGCGAACACGCTGTTTACCTCACAATCCGGGGTTAGCCGCCATATTCGTGATTTGGAAGATGAACTCGGCGTCGAGATCTTCATTCGTCGCGGCAAGCGATTGCTGGGCATGACGGAACCGGGCAAGGCGCTGTTAACCATTGCTGAACGCATTCTTGATGAAGCAGGCAAAGTGCGTCGCCTGGCGGATGTGTTTACCAATGAAACCAGCGGCGTGCTAACGATTGCTACCACGCATACGCAGGCCCGCTATAGTCTGCCGCGTGTGATCAAAGCATTCCGACAGCTCTATCCTAATGTGCGTCTTGAACTCAATCAGGGTTCACCGCAGGAAATTGTGGCCATGCTGTTGGCGGGTGAAGCTGATATTGGTATTGCTTCCGAGCAACTGGTGAACAACAGCAGCCTTGCGGCTTTTCCGTGGTTTAGCTGGCACCACTCGTTATTGGTGCCGCACGACCATGAACTGTTACAGCATCAGCCGATCACGCTGGCTAGCCTGAGTCGCCATCCCTTGATTACCTATCGTCAGGGGATCACGGGGCGCTCGCGTCTTGACCGTGCGTTCCAGGCGGCGGGTATAAAGCCGGAT
>NZ_DAMDQC010000054.1:0-26376 GCF_032082325.1 Pantoea sp. CTOTU50773
GTTGACTTTTAATCAATTGGTCGCAGGTTCGAATCCTGCACGACCCACCAATGTAGAAAGGCGCCCTAAAGGCGCCTTTTTGCTATCTGCTATTTGCCCACCCTCACAAAACCTTTGCAAACACTTAACGCTTTTTGTGCTCAAGCCGTTTTATCCCCTTGCCGATAACGATAATGGTCTATTGCAAGGAGAAAACCATGTCTACTATCTCAAGTGTTAGCAGTGTCAGTACCGCAAGCAGCGGTAGCGGTTCAACGTCAGAAATTGCCAGCCTGAATAAACAGATTCAAAGCATCACCAAAGAAATTAAAGATTTATCCAGTGATGACTCCCTGACAGATGAGCAAAAATCTGAACAGGAACAGATGTTGCAATCGCAGATTCAGATGATTGAAGCGCAGATTGCACAAATCGAGCAGCAGGCAGCAGAAAAAGCACAACAGAAACAAGAAGCACAGCAGCCCACAACGGAAAGTGCCACCAGCGCCCAGAAAGCCGATGGCATTAACCGTCCGACCGAGACCAATCAGATCAACGTTTACGTCTAAAACGCCGGTTTGAGAGCACGTTGTTGCGCCAGCAGGCCTGCTTGTTGGCGCACTTCCTGCCAGATCGCTTCCGCAGCGGGTGTCAGAGAGCGATTTTTGCGTTTAATCAGCATCAGATTTCGATGGATTTCCGGATAGAGGCGTCGCACCGTCAGTTTCCGCCCCGCCGGCAGCGGTAACGCCAGCGCAGGCAAAATGCTGATGCCAATACCGGCTTCCACCATCGGAAACAGCGTGGCGGGATGACCAATTTCCTGCACCACCTGCACCTGAATCGATAACTGCTGCAGCGCCGCATCCACCAGAAGACGACTTCCTGAAGCATAATCCTGCAAAACCAGGTTGCGCCCCGCCAGCATCGTCCATTCCGCTCGCTCGACCTGGGCCAAAACATCATCCGCATGGCACAATAATAAGAACGGCTCCTGCAAAATCGCTTCGTAATCCAGATCGGCATCCCCTAGCGGCCCGATGACAATGCCAAAATCCACCTCCGCATTGCGCACGCTTTGCAGCACTGACTGCTGAGCGCGATCGTGCAGGATGACGCGGATATCCGGATAACGTTGCTGGCTACTCGCCAGACACTGCGGCATTAGATTTGCCGAAGGTGTCTGGCTGGCGGCAACACGTACGGTGCCACTGCGCTGCTCGCCGTAACTGCGCACATCCAGCAGCGTGGTATTTAACTCCTCCAGCAAACGTTCCAGCCGCGATGCCAGTTGGTGCCCCGCTTCCGTCAGCATCACTTCACGTGTGGTGCGGTCCAGCAAACGCACGCCCATTTCCGCTTCCAGCTCTTTGATACTGTGGCTGACCGCCGACTGGCTGAGCCCAATCGCTTGCCCTGCCTGACTAAAACTGCCCTGCTGCGCTACTGCCACAAAGGTGCGTAACTGCCGTAAGGTGTAATTCATCGATATCGCTCATAGATTGATGCAATAAATCAATTTTATTTCTAAACCCAGCTGGCGCACAATCAGCACCATCTTTTTTATTTTAACCGGATTGTAACAATGGGCTTTTTACGACTCGACCCGATGATGGTCAAACTCATCATCACTGTGCTGTTGGCCAGCTTCATCCCGGCCAAAGGCGGGTTTGTCGATTTCTTTGAATAC
Source organism: Pantoea sp. CTOTU50773 (assembly GCF_032082325.1). NCBI lineage: Bacteria > Pseudomonadati > Pseudomonadota > Gammaproteobacteria > Enterobacterales > Erwiniaceae > Pantoea > Pantoea sp. CTOTU50773. Next base: position 1,670 of record NZ_DAMDQC010000054.1, read on the forward strand.
CTGACCACCGCCGCCATCGCCCTGCTGTTCTTTATGCACGGTGCCAAGCTGTCACGCGAGAAAATCATTGCCGGCAGCAGCCACTGGCGTTTGCATCTGTGGATCATGTGCAGCACTTTCGTGGTGTTCCCGATTCTTGGCTTGCTGCTGGTGTGGTGGCATCCGGTGAACGTCGGGCCAGAGATTTATACCGGCTTCATTTATCTGTGTATTCTGCCTGCCACCGTGCAGTCTGCGATTGCCTTCACCTCCATGGCGGGGGGGAACGTGGCGGCTGCGGTCTGTGCCGCTTCGGCATCCAGCCTGCTGGGCGTATTCATCTCGCCGCTGCTAGTGAATCTGGTGATGAACGTCCATAGCGATGCGCCGAGCAACGGTCTGGAGCAGATTGGCAAAATCATGCTGCAACTACTGGTGCCGTTTGTGATTGGTCATATGTCTCGTCGCTGGATTGGCGGCTGGGTGGAGAAGCATCGTAGCCTGATTGGTAAAACTGACCAGACCTCGATTCTGTTAGTGGTTTACTCCGCGTTCAGCGAAGCAGTGGTCAACGGTATCTGGCATCGCGTCGGTGTGGATACGCTGCTGTGGATTCTGGCAGGCAGCGTGCTGATTCTGTTTGTCGCGCTGGCGATTAACCTGGGTGCCTCGCGTCTGTTTGGTTTCAGCCGCGCCGATGAAATCGTGGTGCTGTTCTGTGGTTCGAAAAAGAGTCTCGCTAATGGCGTGCCGATGGCCAATATCCTGTTCCCGGCCAGCTCAGTGGGGATTATCGTGCTGCCACTGATGATCTTCCATCAGGTGCAGTTGATGGTGTGCTCCTTCATCGCCCAGCGCTATAAGGCGGGCAATGAGAAGCGGCTGGCACAGCAGCAAGTCGAAGCACAAAAATCCTAAGCAAACGGCCCGCAATTGCGGGCCGTTTTGTTATTCACTGCGCTTTAGCGGTTTAACTAACCCCTGCAATCCTTCTATTTTAATCGCCAGGGTCAGCTGCATCAGCTCGCCCAGCTTCCCTGCCGGAAATTCGTTTTTACGCGCAAACCACAGCAGATACTCTTCTGGCACATCAATCAGCATACGGCCTTTATACTTGCCGAACGGCATAGCGGTATTGGCAATTTCAACCAGCTGATGTTTGTCCACGTTAAGCTCCCAGTAACCGAATCATTTCCGCTTCATCAATCACCGGAATACCGAGTTCCTGCGCTTTCGCCAGTTTGGAACCGGCCGCTTCGCCAGCAATCAATAAGTCTGTTTTCTTCGACACGCTGCCGCTCACTTTCGCGCCCAGCGCCATCAGTCGCTCTTTGGCATCATCACGGTTCATCTGCGACAGCGAACCGGTCAGCACCACGGTCTTGCCAGCAAATGGACTGTCGATCTCTTCAACATTCACCACTTCCAGCTGCGGCCAATGCACGCCCACCTCTTGGGTGAGTTCGCGGATGACTTCGCGATTGCTCTCTTCTTCCATGAAATTACGCACGTGTGCCGCCACCACTTTACCCACGTCCTGCACCGCAATCAGCGCATCCAGATCGGCGTTCATCACCTTCTCAAGATCGCCAAAATGATTGGCCAGATTGGCCGCAGTGGCTTCACCGACTTCACGAATCCCCAGCGCATACAGGAAGCGAGGCAGCGTGGTGAGTTTCGCTTTTTCGAGCGCATCCACCACATTTTGTGCAGATTTCGGCCCCATGCGATCCAGTCCCGTCAGCTTGCCCGCCGTCAGACGGAACAGATCGGCAGGTGTTTGTACGTACTCTTTTTCGACCAGCTGATCGATAATTTTGTCGCCCATGCCGTCAACATCCATCGCACGACGAGAAACAAAATGTTTGAGCGCCTCTTTACGCTGGGCACCACAAATCAGCCCACCGGTACAACGGGTAACGGCTTCGCCTTCCACGCGCTCGACATCCGAGCCACACACCGGGCAATGGCTGGGGAAGACGATTTCACGGGTATCATCCGGTCGTTCAGATTCCACCACGTTGACCACCTGCGGAATCACATCTCCGGCGCGGCGAATCACCACTTTGTCGCCAATGCGCAGGCCAAGACGCGCAATTTCATCCGCATTGTGCAAGGTGGCATTACTCACCACCACGCCAGCCACCTGCACCGGCTCCAGACGAGCGACTGGCGTAATCGCGCCGGTACGTCCCACCTGAAACTCAACATCGCGCACAAAGGTCATCTGCTCCTGCGCCGGGAATTTGAAGGCCACGGCCCAGCGCGGGGCGCGGGCGACAAAGCCTAATTGTTCCTGCAGTGCCTGCGAATCGACCTTGATGACCACGCCATCAATATCGAATCCGAGTGTCGGGCGATCCTGCTCAACCTGACGATAAAACTCCAGCACCTCTTCCGCGGTATGCGCCAGACGAATACGGTCGCTGACCGGTAAACCCCAGGCTTTAAATTGCTGCAGGCGCTGCCAGTGGCTGGCGGGCATGTCACCGCCTTCCAGCAGGCCGAAACCGTAACAGAAGAAAGTCAGAGAACGTTTAGCGGTAATGCGCGGATCGAGCTGACGTAGCGATCCCGCCGCAGCGTTGCGCGGGTTGGCAAACACTTTCGCGCCGGTGCGACGTGCATCCTCATTGAGTTTCTCGAAGCCCGCTTCGGTCATAAAGACCTCACCGCGAACTTCAACACGCGCAGGAATATTGTCGCCGTGCAGGCGCAGTGGAATAGCATGGATGGTGCGCACGTTGGCGGTGATATTCTCACCCGTGGTGCCATCACCGCGTGTCGCCGCACGCACCAGCAGTCCATCTTCATACAACAGACTGACCGCCAGGCCATCCAGCTTAAGCTCGCAACAGTAGGTCAGATCGTCGCTGCTTTTCAGGCGATCCTGGACGCGCTTATTGAAGGCAAGGAATCCGGCTTCATCGAAAGTGTTGTCGAGTGACAGCATCGGCACCTCGTGGCGCACCTGTTCGAAGGCGGCCAGCGGTGCTGCTCCCACGCGCTGAGTCGGCGAATCCGGGGTAATGAGATCGGGATGTGCCGCTTCCAGTTCACGCAATTGCTGCATCAGTCGGTCATATTCTGCATCCGGAATTTCCGGCGTATCCATCACGTGATAGAGGTACTCATGGTGACGTAACGAGGTGCGCAGCGCGGTGATCTGCTCCTGAACCGATTTCATAGTGTTTTATCCGATAAAAAACCCCCGACATGCGGGGGTTGTTTCGTTAATATTTGATTTTGCTCGCGGCTATCAGCCGATAACTTCGCGAATACGCGCTTTATAAGTTTCCAGCTTCTGTGGCGTCATCATGCGACGCTCATCATCCAGCACAACCCCGCCGACATCGTCCGCAATACGCTGGGCAGATTGCAGCATGAGCTTAAAGTTTTGGTTCGCATCGCCATACGACGGCACCATCATAAAGATGGAGATACCTGGCGTGCTGAAATCGCCCATAGTGTCGGGATTAAAGGACCCCGGTTTCACCATGTTCGCCAGACTGAACAACACAGGACCGCTGCCCGCTGGGCTCAGGTGACGATGGAAAATATTCATCTCACCAAACTGGAAGCCCGCTTGCAAAATACCTTGCAACAGAGCTTCACCGTTCAGTTCACCGCCGGCGTGGGCGGCAACATGCAGCACCAGTACCGCTTCATTTTTTCTCTGGGTAGAAGCAGCAGACTGTTTTGGTTCATCGTGTGCAATCGGCGCTTCTTCTTCGTATTCGGGCTCTTCAGCGGCCTGGAACTCAGGCGCAGGCTGCGTGGCAGAAAGTGGCTCGTTATCCAGTAAGGGATCGGCCTGAACGGAGTGAGGCTGCGGTTGTGGCTGCGGCGCAGGTTTAACCACCGGCGGTTGTGGCGCAGGTGCAGGCTGGCGCACTTCCGGCTCATCATCCAGCAGCGGATCACCCATCAATGGGGTTTCATGACGCGGGAATGGCTGACGCGCAGGTTCAGGCGCACGTGGCGCGCTGACAGGCTTAGTCACAGGTGCGTCGAATTCGGGTTCGACATGCGCGTCACGATTGCGACGGACACGCACTTCGCCGACACCATCATCATCTTCTTCGCTCAGCAGATCTTCATCCGCTTCTTCGCGCTGTTTCAGACGTTTGTGCGGGCGATCGCGAAACACGGAAGAGCGCTCTTTACGGCTGGTCCACAGTCCGTGAAGTAGCAACGCTATTATGGCGATCGCGCCAACAACGATTAATATCAGACGCAAATCCTGCATCATTGTATTCTCTGTTGTTCCAATACCTTGCCACCACGGCAAACTTTATCCTCTAACTGTATTTGCCCAGCTAAACAAGTGCAAGTCTGTGCAGTATTTTCTGACAAATAAGATAGCTGCCCCACGCTTTTTTGCTGATTTTTCGCGCAAAGTGCGCCTGCCACCGACAAAAAGCCAGGTTATGATGTTCGCGCCGCCACATAAAGGAGAAAGGCTCGCTATGCCCGTTGAGAAATCGCCCTCATCATTAAATGGTATTCATTACTTTGCCGAAGGCTGGAGACTGGTACGTCTGCCTGGCATTCGTCGTTACGTCATTATTCCTCTGCTGGTGAACATTTTGCTGCTAGGAGGCGCCTTTATCTGGCTGTTTCAACGGCTCGGAGAGTGGATTCCGGCCTTGATGTCGCACATCCCTGATTGGCTACAGTGGCTCAGTTATTTGCTGTGGCCGCTTTCCGTCATATCGATTGTGCTGGTATTCAGCTACTTCTTCTCCACCATCGCGAACTGGATTGCCGCCCCCTTTTGTGGATTGCTGGCTGAGCAACTGGAAGGTCGCCTCACCGGTCACCCGCTGCCGGATAGCGGTTGGATGGCGATGGTTAATGATATCCCGCGCATCATGAAGCGCGAATTACAGAAGCTTGGCTACTATTTACCGCGTGCACTGGGACTGCTGCTGCTTTACTTTATCCCCGGTTTTGGACAAACGGTGGCACCGGTATTATGGTTTCTGTTTAGCGCTTGGATGCTGTCGGTGCAGTACTGCGACTATCCGTTTGATAACCACAAAGTGAGTTTTCAGCAGATGCGTAGTGCGTTACGTCAGCATAAAACGGCGAACATGCAATTTGGCGCGCTGGTCAGTTTGTTCACCATGATTCCGATTCTGAACCTGGCTATCATGCCGGTGGCCGTATGTGGCGCGACTGCGATGTGGGTTGATCGCTACCGCCTACAGCATGCACGTCACTAAAGCTTCAAAAAGCCTTATGCATTTTTGCGTAAGGCTTATGGTTGTGGGCTATATAGATATGCGATTTCTTTCCTTCCGCACACCGGAAGAACAGGTATGCTCTGAGGGTTCCCAATATTTCATACAGTTAAGGACGAGCTATGAGTAAGATCTATGAAGACAACTCTCTGACAATTGGTCATACGCCGCTGGTTCGACTGAACCGCATCGGTAATGGACGCATCCTGGCGAAGGTCGAATCGCGTAACCCGAGCTTCAGCGTCAAATGCCGTATCGGTGCCAATATGATTTGGGACGCAGAAAAACGCGGAATCTTAAAGCCGGGCGTTGAACTGGTTGAGCCAACCAGCGGTAACACCGGTATTGCACTGGCTTACGTGGCCGCCGCTCGCGGTTACAAACTCACGCTGACCATGCCAGAGACCATGTCTGTTGAACGTCGCAAGCTGCTGAAAGCACTGGGCGCGAATCTGGTGCTGACCGAAGGCGCAAAAGGTATGAAAGGTGCCATTGCTAAAGCCGAGGAAATCGTTGCCAGCGATCCGGATAAATTTGTGCTGCTGCAGCAGTTCAGCAATCCGGCTAACCCGGAGATCCATGAGAAAACCACCGGCCCGGAAATCTGGGAAGACACCGACGGTGAAGTGGATGTGTTCATTGCGGGCGTGGGCACCGGCGGCACGCTGACAGGCGTGAGCCGTTACATCAAGAACACCAAAGGCAAAAAAGACTTAATCACCGTCGCGGTAGAGCCGACTGACTCTCCGGTCATCGCTCAGGCTATCGCGGGTGAAGAGATCAAGCCGGGTCCACACAAAATTCAGGGTATCGGCGCAGGTTTCATTCCTGGCAACCTTGACCTGAAACTGGTTGATCGGGTCGTTGCGATTACCAACGAAGAAGCCATCAGCACCGCACGTCAGCTGATGGAAGAAGAAGGCATTCTGGCCGGTATCTCTTCAGGTGCGGCAGTGGCTGCAGCACTGAAGCTGCAGGAAGACGAAGCATTCGCCAATAAGAATATCGTGGTGATCCTGCCCTCCTCTGGCGAGCGCTATTTAAGCACCGCCCTGTTTGCCGATCTGTTCACTGAAAAAGAGCTGCAGCAGTAACCGCCATAGTCTGAAAACGATGAAAAAAGCACCCGAATGGGTGCTTTTTTGTGGCGCAGATCTCACTTTTATCACCAGACAGATTGATTTCAATGACACGGCTCTGGTATTTAAGCTCCCAATTATTTCGGTGCCTGAAATTAATCTGGCTTTGAAGTGGATCAAGCTGAATGGAATTACTGATTTGGCGAAACGGCGAATCACGGCATACTTAGCAAGGTGACCTTTTCGCACAGTTTTTGATCTGCTGCTGAAAGACGCACATTACTAAGCGCATTTTTTGGTCAGCTTAATGCCACACCAGCGCACCTATACAGGCTAAAGTGACGGCTCCAGGCTAGACTTTAGATCCATAACACCAAACCTGATAAAGTTGGGGAAATAGAATGTTCCAGCAAGAAGTTACCATTACCGCACCTAACGGCCTTCATACCCGTCCTGCAGCTCAGTTCGTGAAAGAAGCTAAGGCTTTCCAGTCAGACATCACTGTGACCTCTAATGGCAAATCTGCCAGCGCGAAAAGCCTGTTCAAACTGCAGACTCTGGGTCTGACTCAGGGTACGGTTGTTACGCTGTCTGCTGAAGGTGAAGATGAGCAGCAAGCGGTTGAGCACCTGGTGAAACTGATGGCTGAGCTGGAGTAATTCCGCTCAGGCAAGCAACTAAACCGACTCCTTTGCCCCATTGAGTGCAAATATCTTGATCGCGGACAACCTGTCCGCGTTCTTGCTTCCTTAGAGTACTGTTCCGCGACAGTGGCAACGCATTGGGTCAATGAGCCATCGTGATTAAAAGGTAGGGTTATGATTTCAGGCATTTTAGCATCACCGGGTATCGCTTTCGGCAAAGCACTTCTGCTGAAGGAAGATGAGATCGTCATCAGCCGTAAAAAAATTACTGACGATCAGGTTGAGCAAGAAGTTCAACGCTTCCTTGATGGACGTGGCAAAGCGGCAGTACAGCTCGAAGCCATCCGTGTCAAAGCCGGTGAAACCCTCGGTGAAGAGAAAGCGGCGATCTTTGAAGGTCACATCATGCTGCTCGAAGACGAAGAGCTTGAGCAGGAAATCATCGACCTGATTAAGAAAGATCACGCAACGGCTGACGCTGCGGCGTACTCTGTCATTGATGGCCAGGCCAAGGCGTTGGAAGAACTCGACGACGAATACCTGAAAGAGCGTGCGGCTGACGTGCGTGACATCGGTAAGCGTCTGCTGCAAAACATCCTCGGTCTGCATATTGTCGACCTGGGTGCTATCGCAGAAGAATCTATTCTGGTGGCGAAAGATTTAACGCCGTCAGAAACCGCACAGCTGAACCTGAAGAAGGTGCTGGGCTTTATCACCGATATCGGTGGCCGTACTTCGCATACGTCCATCATGGCGCGTTCTCTGGAGATCCCAGCGATTGTCGGTACCGGTAACGTCACCACGCAAATCAAAAACGGTGACTTCCTGATCCTCGATGGCGTGAATAACAAGATTTACGTTAATCCTACCGATGCAGAACAAGAAGAATTGAAAGCGATTCAGACGCAATACCTGTCTGAAAAGCACGAACTGGCGAAACTGAAAGATCTGCCCGCTATCACGCTGGACGGCCATCAGGTGGAAGTGTGCGCCAACATTGGTACCGTGCGCGATGTCGCTGGTGCAGAGCGCAACGGTGCGGAAGGCGTGGGCCTGTATCGTACCGAGTTCCTGTTTATGGACCGTGACTCGCTGCCAACCGAAGAAGAGCAATTCCAGGCGTATAAAGCGGTAGCGGAAGCCATGGGCTCTCAGGCCGTCATCGTGCGTACCATGGACATCGGCGGCGATAAAGACCTGCCGTACATGAACCTGCCGAAAGAGGACAACCCGTTCCTCGGCTGGCGTGCGATTCGTATCGCCATGGACCGCAAAGAGATTCTGCATGCTCAGCTGCGCGCTATCCTGCGTGCCTCTTCCTTCGGCAAACTGCGCATCATGTTCCCGATGATCATTTCGGTGGAAGAAGTGCGTGCGCTGAAGGCCGAGCTGGAGCTGCTGAAAACCCAGTTGCGTGAAGAAGGCAAAGCCTTTGATGAGACCATTGAAGTGGGCATTATGGTGGAAACACCGGCTTCAGCGGTGATTGCGCGTCATCTGGCGAAAGAAGTCGACTTCTTTAGTATTGGGACAAATGACCTGACGCAGTATACTCTGGCGGTCGATCGTGGTAATGATTTGATTTCACACCTCTATAACCCAATGACGCCATCTGTTTTGGGCCTCATTAAGCAAGTGATCGACGCATCACATGCCGAAGGGAAATGGACCGGCATGTGTGGTGAGCTGGCTGGTGATGAACGTGCTACACTACTGTTACTGGGAATGGGGCTGGACGAATTCAGCATGAGTGCCATTTCAATCCCGAGCATCAAGAAGATTATTCGTAATACTAATTTCGAAGATGCGAAGGCATTGGCGGAGCAGGCTCTGGCTCAACCCACAGCGGAAGATTTAATGAACCTGGTGAACAAGTTCATTAAAGAAAAAACGCTCTGCTGATCCACGAGACGCTGGCCCCAAATTACTGCTTAGGAGAAGATCATGGGTTTGTTTTCTAAACTTTTTGGCGAAAAATCAGAGAGCGCGTCAGGGACTATTGATATCGTTGCGCCTCTGTCAGGCGAAATCGTGAATATCGAAGACGTACCTGATGTGGTATTTGCTGAGAAAATCGTGGGTGATGGTATCGCCATTAAACCGACTGGCAACAAAATGGTTGCACCGGTTGATGGTACCATTGGCAAGATTTTTGAGACCAACCACGCCTTTTCAATCGAATCTGACAACGGCATCGAGCTGTTCGTCCACTTCGGTATCGATACGGTTGAACTGAAAGGTGAAGGCTTTAAACGCATCGCCGAAGAAGGCCAGAAAGTGAAAAAAGGCGACGTGGTGATCGAGTTTGATCTGCCACTGCTGGAAGAGAAAGCAAAATCTACGCTGACGCCGGTTGTGATCTCGAACATGGACGAAATCAAAGATCTGATCAAACTCTCCGGTCAGGTAACTGTGGGTGAAACCCCGGTTATCCGCATCAAGAAGTAAGCAGCGTCTGGATAGTAAAAACGGCACCCAATGGGTGCCGTTTTTGTTTGTGTGGCTGGCTGGAACTGCAGGGTGCGGTGGCGTTAGGGATGGTGCAGTGGCGTTAGGGCTAGTGCGGTCGGTCAGGACGACCGGGCAGATCGCAAAGACGGCATAAACCATCCCTGGGCCTCGGCCCTCGCCATCCATGGCGAGGGACGCTTTGCTCCTCTGCCCGGTCGTCCTGCCCTACTCCACACAGTGCGTGCTGCTTTTTACTGCGTTAGATGCACGGCTTAGTGCGAATAGGTTCGTAGTATGAGTCGCAATGCATTGCGCGCTTGCCTGTGCTAACCGGACTGCATGGGCGCGCTACTATGGATTCACAAGAACGCGGTTAGATTGTGAGCGCTTAAACCTTCAGTCTTGCTTCCAGCGTGGCAATCGTAACGTTAGCTCTAAGCCACCTTCAGGGCGATTGACCGCCTGTACCTCACCGTGGTGCGCCAGAATCACCTTACGCACGATGGAGAGCCCTAAGCCGTATCCTTTGCCCATCAGTGGCGAATTAACGCGTACGAAGGGATCGAAGATGCTGGAAAGCTTTTCGTCGTCAACGCCCGGGCCCTGATCGCGCACGCGAATCGCCAGCCATTGATTCTCCGCCTGTAGCCTCACGCTGATATGCTGGCCTTTGTGCGAGAAGCGCAACGCATTACGCAGGACGTTCTCTACACCACGGCGAATCAACTCGGCATTGCCGTGCACGGTGTAGTCGGCGTTCTCATCGACCTGAAAGTCGACTTTTACGCCCGGAATCTGTGCCTCATAGCGCACGTCCGTGACCACCGCGTGCAGCAGGCCAGTGAGATCGAAATACTGCTCACCCGGCATACTTTCATGTTCCGCACGCGATAGCGTCAGCAATTCGCCAATCATCTTGTCGAGACGACGCGCTTCTTCATCGATGCGGTTCAGAGAGGATTCCACTGATTCCGGCGTTTGCCGCGCCAGACCGGTTGCCAGTTGCAGGCGCGCCAGCGGTGAACGCAGTTCGTGGGAGATGTCGTGCAGTAATTCCTCGCGCGCCTTCACCAGCGTATCCAGGCGCTCCACCATGGCATCAAAGTCTTGCGCCACGCTGGAGAGTTCATCATGACGACGACGCATGACCGGATAGAGTCGCACCGACAAATCGCCGCTGGATACGCGGGCAAAGCCTTCACGCAGCTGGCGCATTGGGCGCGTCAGGTTCCAGGCCAGTAATAAGCTGAACAGTAATCCTAGCGCCCCGGCAAAGGTGAACATCGGCTCTGGGATGTTGAGGATACGTCGCGGGCCACCGCCACCCATCGAACTATCCTCGCGCAATCCTTTAACGTCGTAACGCAACTCGTACTCTTTGCCATCCTGCCCTTTCACCCAACGGACGATGATATCCGGGAACGGACCATGGAAGGGTTCACTGAAGGTTTCCGGCGGCGCATTGCCGGGCGTAGCGGCAGGTTTATCATGCTGGATGACTGAGAAGAACTGGCGGTCGTTGGGTTCCCAATCGGCCATCATGTCATCCAGTGAACTCGGTCCGCCGCGCTCCAAGACAGAAACTGCGGACGCCATCTGTAAATTCACAATACGACGGATAGCCACAATTTCGGGTGGTTCGTGACGATTACCGGAAAGCGTAAAACCAAGCCACAGCAGCTGGCTGATGATGACAAATACAATCCAGAAGCCCAGTAAGATCTTCCAGAACATGCGGCCGCGGTAGCTGTGTTTCATCGAATGCGATAACCAATACTGCGCACAGTTTCAATGTTGATGCTGTCGGCGGTGAGCGCGGCCAGCTTCTGGCGGATATTGCTGATGTGCACATCCACGCTGCGATCGTAAGCTTCACGCGGACGACCGAGCCCTTTTTCTGACAATTCGTCCTTCGACACCACGCGATCGGGCGCACGCAGCAGCAGATCCAGCAGGTTGAATTCTGACGCGGTCAGATCAAAGGCTTTGCCCTGCCATTCGGTGATGCGCGTGGCCGGATTCAGGCTCAGCTCACCCCAGCGCAGCAGTTCGTTTTTGTCCTGAACCGGTGCCTGATCTTCTGAACGACGCACTACGGCACGCAGACGCGCCACCAGCTAACGCGGGTAGCATGGTTTTGGCACATAATCATCCGCACCCATTTCCAGGCCGATAACGCGATCGATGTTGTCGCCTTTGGCGGTTAACATAATCACCGGCAAACGGCTGTTCTGGCGCACCTGACGCAGCACATCAATACCGCTCATATCCGGCAGCATAATGTCGAGAATCATCGCGGTATAGTTGCCCGACAGCGCCCCTTCAATCCCGGCGGTTCCGGTTAAAACCAGTTGCGTTTCAAAGCCTTCCGCAATCAGGTACTGGCTCAGCATGGTGCCAAGTTCTACATCGTCATCAACAAGCAGAATTTTCATCTTTATCTCTCGTACAAAATTGCCGCTATTTTGGCCTGAGTTGGCAATGAGCGCAGCCGATTTTACTCGATCCTTACAGTGCCAACACCAGAGGATTATCAGGGAGACTATAGACAAAAATGGCCCGGTCGCACCACAACAGCACGCGCAGGCCAGATAAAATGCGGGGAAGAGAAGATCAGTGGAACACGCCGGTGGAGAGATAGCGGTCACCGCGATCGCAAACTATCGCCACCACGACACTGCCGGGATGGGCATTAGCGATGCGCAGCGCACCGGCCACCGCGCCACCGGAACTCACGCCGCAGAAAATCCCTTCACGTTGCGCTAACGCACGCATGGTTTCCTCGGCTTCCCGCTGTGCCATATCGATGACCTCATCCACTAATTCAGGACGGAAAATCCCCGGCAGATAAGCCTCGGGCCAGCGACGAATACCCGGAATACTGCTGCCCTCCTGCGGCTGTAAACCAATGACTTTCACCGCTGGCGCAAACTCTTTCAGATAGCGACCGACGCCAGTGATAGTGCCCGTCGTGCCCATACTGGAGACAAAATGGGTCATGCGGCCCTGCGTCTGCTGCCAGATTTCCGGGCCGGTGGTGAGATAGTGGCCTAGGGGATTGTCGGGATTATTGAACTGATCCAACACCCTGCCCTCACCGCGATCGGCCATCTCTTGCGCTAAATCGCGTGCGCCTTCCATGCCCTGTTCGCGCGTCACCAGAATCAATTCCGCGCCGTAGGCACGCATCGCGTCCTGCCGCTCCTGGCTCATGTTATCCGGCATCAGCAGGCGCAATTTGTAGCCTTTCATCGCCGCGATCATCGCCAGGGCGATGCCAGTATTCCCACTGGTGGCTTCAATCAGCGTATCGCCGGGTTGAATGTCACCGCGCTGTTCCGCCTGATGAATCATCGACCAGGCCGCACGATCTTTTACCGAACCGGCCGGATTATTGCCTTCCAGCTTTAACCAGATTTCACTGCCGTTATCGGGCGTCAGGCGTTGCAGCCTGATCAACGGCGTATTACCGATGGTATTTTCCAGTATGGTCACGGTTTGATTCCAGACAGAAGAGAGGCAAATAAATCGGGCGGGAAAGTCCCGCCCGAAGGAGTGTCAAAAATATCAGGCGCTTTCGGCAAAGGCAACCGGACGCAGCGGCGTCGTGCCGTTGTACAGTCGTGCCTGCTGCAGGCCAACAAACAGGCGTTCGCCGCGAATCGGAGCGGTGTGATCGCCGTCATAGACCACGGAGAAGACCTCACCCTGCCAGCCGCTTGGCTGCACCACTAATTGCCAGAAGTGGCCACGTGGACTGATCTCCAGCACTTGCACCGGCAACGGGGTTTCGAGGCTGCTCTGACGTGAGATATCGACTTCCCACGGACGCAGGAACAGCTCAACTTCGCCCTGATGCGCGGGCGTATAGCCCAGCGGCCAGCGATGCGCCCCCACATGGAACTGTGAACCGTGTACCTCACCGTCGAAGCGATTCACTTCGCCGAGGAACTCCAGCACAAAGCGGGTGGCCGGTTCCTGCCACACTTCATCCGGCGTGCCGACCTGTTCGATATTGCCCTGACTCATCACCACCACGCTGTCTGCGACTTCCATCGCCTCTTCCTGGTCATGCGTCACAAACACGCTGGTGAATTTCAACTCTTCATGCAACTGACGCAGCCAGCGACGCAGCTCTTTACGCACCTGCGCATCCAGCGCGCCGAAAGGTTCATCCAGCAACAAGATCTGCGGTTCCACTGCCAGCGCACGCGCCAATGCCACGCGCTGCTTCTGTCCACCCGAAAGCTGCGCCGGGAAACGATTAGCGAGATGAGCCAGCTGCACCATTTCCAGCAGGCGCGTCACACGCTGTTTGATTTCAGCGGCGGATGGGCGCTCACGGCGCGGCAACACGGTTAAACCAAAGGCGATGTTATCGAACACGGTCATATGGCGGAACAGCGCATAGTGCTGGAACACGAAGCCGACCTGACGATCGCGCGCGTGAATACGGCTGACATCTTTACCGTGGAAATGAATCTGCCCGCTGTTCTGATGCTCCAGACCCGCGATGATGCGCAGCAGCGTGGTTTTGCCCGAGCCCGACGGCCCCAGCAGCGCCACCATTTTGCCGGTAGGAATATCCAGAGAGATATCGTTTAGCACCGGCGTACGGCCGAACGCTTTGTTAATGTGTTTAATCTCAATGCTCATGATTTTACTCCTGTTGGCGCTTCTGCTGATGCTCTAATCGCCACTGCACCACGCTTTTCAGAAACAGCGTCAAAATGGCCATCAGGGTTAACAACGCAGCCGCGGTAAAGGCGCCAACCGTGTTGTAATCCTGATGCAGTAATTCAACCTGAAGCGGTAAGGTATAGGTCTCACCGCGAATCGATCCCGAGACCACCGAGACCGCACCAAACTCGCCAATGGCACGGGCGTTGGTGAGCACCACGCCGTACATCAGCGCCCAGCGAATGTTCGGCAGCGTCACGCGGCGGAACATCTGCCAGCCCGATGCGCCTAACAGCACCGCGGCTTCATCTTCATTGCTGCCCTGGCTCAACATCACCGGCACCAGTTCGCGCACCACAAACGGACAGGTCACGAAGATAGTGGCCAGCACCATACCCGGCCAGGCAAACATGATCTGAATGTTGTGCGCGTCCAGCCAACCACCCGCCGGGCCGTTGATGCCCCAGAACAGCAGATACATCAGCCCCGCCACCACCGGTGACACGGCAAAAGGAATATCAAACAGCGTCAGCAGCAGTTGGCGGCCAGGGAAAGTAAAGCGCGTTACCAGCCATGCCAGCAGCGTACCGAACACCAGATTGACCGGCACGGTAATCAGCGCCACCAGAATCGTCAGCCAGATGGCGTGCAGCATGTCACCATCTTTTAAATTAGAGAGCGAGGCAATAACCCCCTGGCTCAGGGCTTCCCAAAAGATGGAGATCATCGGGACCACCAGCAGCAGGAAAGAGACCAGCGCGCCCACGCCAATCAGCAGCCATTTCCCCCAGTTCACCGGCTGACGCTCAGCGTGATTAATCTGCGAAATCTCCGCCATTAGTGGCCTCCTAAGCGACGGCCAAAGCGGCTCTGCAAGGTGTTAATCGCGAACAGCAACAGCAGCGAAGCGGCCATGATGACCGAGGCGATAGCACTGGCCGCCGGATAATCAAACTCTTGCAGGCGAACAAAAATCATCAGCGAGGTGACTTCGGTTTTCCACGCGATGTTACCCGCAATAAAGATAACCGCACCAAACTCACCCAGGCTGCGCGTGAAGGATAACGCCGTGCCCGCTAACAGCGCGGGCGCCACCTCTGGCAGCACCACACGGCGGAAGCTCTGCCACGGTGTCGCACCCAGCGTTTCAGCCGCTTCTTCATATTCCGGGCCTAACTCTTCCAGCACTGGTTGCACGGTGCGCACCACAAACGGGATGCTGGTGAAGGCCATCGCCACCGCAATGCCTAGCCAGGTGTAAGAGACTTTAATATCGAAATGAGCCAGCCATTGACCATACCAACCACTCACCGAGAACAACCCCGCCAGCGTCAGACCGGCAACGGCGGTAGGCAATGCAAACGGCAGATCCATTAAGCCATCCAGCAACGCGCGGCCGGGGAAGCGGTAACGGGTCAGAATCCATGCCATTAACATGCCAAAGAACGCATTGAAGATGGACGCCACGCCCGCTGACAACAGCGTGACTTTATACGCCGCAATCAGCTGCGGATTGCTAACCACATCCCAATACTTTGCCAGTGTCATGTTGGACAGTTGCATCAGCAGTGCGCTGATCGGCAACAGCAGGATCAGGCAGGTAAACAGCAGGCTGGTGCCGAGGCTGAGACCGAACCCTGGCAGCACGCGCTTTTGCGCTAAAGCAAACATCAACCGCGCCCCGCTGCCAGTAATTTATCCAGCTCACCGCCGCTGGCAAAATGGGTTTTCATCACGTTATCCCAGCCACCAAAGGCATCCTGCACATTAAACAGCGCGGTCTGCGGGAAGCGGTCTTTCTGTTCCGCCATCATCTGTGGATTGTTCACGCGATAATAGAAACCGGTAATGATTTTCTGCGCCTCAGGGGAATAGAGGAAATTCAGATAGGCTTTGGCCGCGTCAGCGGTGCCGTTGTGCTCGACGTTTTTGTCGACCCACGCCACCGGAAACTCCGCCAGAATATTGGTCTTAGGCACGATGACTTCGTAGTCATCTTTGCTGTACTGATTGCGGATGTTGTTCACTTCCGATTCGAAGCTGATCAGCACATCCCCTAAACCGCGTTCGGCGAAGGTGGTCGTCGCGCCACGGCCGCCGGTATCAAACACCTCGACGTTTTTCAGGAATTTCGTCATAAAGGCTTCGGTTTTGGCTTTGTCTTTACCATCCGCCTGGTCGGCTGCGCCCCAGGCGGCCAGATAGGTATAACGGCCATTACCGGAGGTTTTTGGATTCGGGAATACCAGCTTCACGTTGTCTCGTGCCAGATCCGACCAATCATGGATCTGCTTAGGGTTCCCTTTGCGTACCAGAAAAGCCATGGTGGAGTAAAACGGTGAGCTGTTGTTCGGCAGACGGGCTTGCCAGTCGGCTGGAATCAGGTTGCCTTTATCATGCAGCACCTGCACATCCGTCACCTGGTTGTAAGTCACCACGTCCGCGCGCAGGCCCTGCAAGATAGCCAGTGCCTGTTTTGATGACCCGGCATGCGATTGTTTAATCGTCAGCTTGTCAGTGGGGTGCGCAGCATTCCACTGCTGCTCAAACGGCGCATTCAGGGCAACAAACAGCTCGCGCGAGACATCATAAGAGCTGTTCAACAACTCTGTTGCCTGCGCTGCACCGGCTAACGCCAGTGACAAGGCGATTCCGCTCATCCATTTTTTCGCAATCGGAAGTGTCATGCTGCACCCTGCTCGTCGGCGAAATCGCCAATGCCATTAGATGCTGTCAGTGTATTTATAACTCAGGGCAAACCAGTAACGGTTTTATATATCGTTTGGGGATTTCAAAGTCTAAAAAGGCATAAGACGGCGGGAGAGATTATGCAACAGACGGGATTCGTGGTGAGCGGCACGCAAGGCCGCTCACTGGCGTATTACAGCGCTTGCAGGGCATCCAGTGCAGGCGCAAAGAAGTAGCTGCCCGTTACCGGCTTAGTGAAGCGCAGCATCGCATCCTTTTTGCCGTCACGCTCGCCGAACATGCTCAGCAGTTGCTGCTCAATGTTAAACAAGCGGTTGCAGTACGAGATGAAATATAGGCCATGAGTGCCGCTGGCCGAACCATACGGCAGGCTCTGGCGCAGAATCTTCAGCCCTTTGCCCTCTTCTTTCAAATCAACGCGGCTGAGATGCGAGGTGGCGGGACGTTGATCGCCCGGCAACTCTTCATTATCCACTTTGGTGCGACCAATAATCGCTTCCTGCTTTTCCACTGCCATACGATTCCACAGTTTGAGATTGTGCTCCCAGCGCTGAGTGAAAACATAGCTGCCACCGGCATCCGGGCCTTCAGCAATAATTGCCACCTGCTGACGCGCCTCGCCTTGCGGGTTTTCCGTGCCATCAACAAAGCCGGAAAGATCGCGCTCTTCCACCCAGCGGAAGCCGTGGGTCTCTTCTTCAATATTCACGGCGTCAGCAAAGGCCGCTAATGCCGCCTGTGCCAGCGAGAAATTCACCTCATGACGCAGAGATTGGATAT
Source organism: Pantoea sp. CTOTU50773 (assembly GCF_032082325.1). Taxonomy (NCBI): domain Bacteria; kingdom Pseudomonadati; phylum Pseudomonadota; class Gammaproteobacteria; order Enterobacterales; family Erwiniaceae; genus Pantoea; species Pantoea sp. CTOTU50773. The sequence goes on from NZ_DAMDQC010000054.1 coordinate 19,238, forward strand.
GGATAAGCAGATCGCGTTGCGTGGCGGGTGCAATGCCTTTGCCCAATGGGGAGAAGGCTTTCAATTCTGGCGCTGAATCCGCACCTTGCAGATCGCGCCACAGCGCATCGCCAAAGGCGATCACCGCGCCCAGTCCGGCATCGGCAAATTTCTGTTGCAGCGCATCGAGTTGTTGCAGGAAGGTTTTGCTCCCCTGGCGGACAGCATCGAGATCGCCCGAAATACGAGCTTCTAGCCAAATGGCGAAACGGCGGTGTTCCAACAGGATCCCGCTCTGGAATTGAGGCATTGCACTGCTCTCCGGCATGAAAGTTAGGACGATTTTTCGCCCATATCATACCGGAAAGCCACACAGTGATTGTGCGTTAACGCAATTATTTTTTGCTTAGCGCTGCCAGACGATTTTGCTGATTTTCCAGCTTTTCAAGGTGTCGTCAGCCGGCATCAATCCCTCTGGTCCATGCCCTTCGCCGCTGTAGACATAAGAGATGTGCTGACTGCCCGGAGCACGGCACTCAACATCGCGCGCATCTAATCCGGTAGTGAGTTTGCAGTTGTCGAAGGCTTTGCTGAATTTGGCGCTAAACAGATCGCCAATCTTGCTGCCGTCTGCACTCTTTGCATCGGCATCCATCACTTCAACGCGTTCAACGCTGCTCTGGCCGTTGATCACCAGTTTCACTTTGCCATCTTCCAGCGCCTGCCAGAAATCAACCACCTGGCCATTCTGCGTGCGCATGCCCTGACGCAGCTGATAATCATTGTTCAGCGCTTTACCGATCGCCGCTTCTGACATCGGGGTGGTGCTGCTTAAGCCTGCCACGCCTTGTTCGGTCACGGTTAGCGAGCCGCCAAACCAGTTCATTGGATTGAGTGCCGACCAGTGATAACTCAGCGGATTATACCAATGGCTTTCGCTCGCGCTGGAGGCGGTAGAGGAACCTGAACTGGCGCAACCTGCCAGCATCATGGCGCTAACCAGCAGTGCGGGACGAACAACTTTCATGAATGCTCCTTGATCTCTTGTGCCGATTGGCGTGCCTGTTGGAGTCGCAAACCGGCAAAAAGTTTATTCGATGTGATGTTCCGGCAGAAAACAGTCGCGCAGGCGCTGATGGGTTTGCAGCCAAATCAACGCCAGCAGATCAAACAGCGTTAAAAGTAACGGCCACGGAGAGTCCGGAAAAGCGCCCTGTATCAGCCCGTAGCCTTGTGACAACAGACTGATCAATAACGACACACTCAGCACCTGCCGCCAACTCTGCCACAGTCGCGGCCAGCGTTGGCGATAGCCGGTCAGCAGCAAACCCGCTGCCGCCGGAATGCCCAGCGCCAATCCAATCCAAAAGCTCTGACGATCGGGATAGAACAGCGCCAGCAGATCGTTACCCTGCTGACGGGACACGCCCGCCATCACCAGTAACAGCCAGGTGCGCGCCTGCAATAACAGAATCGGCCAGAAAAGAAACGGCAGCCGTAGCTGCCCTTTTGCATCGTATTCATCTGGCAAATATTTCAGCCCCATCATCGGCGGCTTAATATTCGCGGTCTTCGATTAAACGTTTACCCAGCAACACCGAATCCACCGGCTCGTAATCGAGTTTCTCGTAGAAGGCGAGCACCTGGTCATTTTCTTCGCGCACCATCAGATTGATCTTCGGACAGCCACGCGCAATTAACTTTTTCTCCAGACGATTCATCAGCGCATTAGCAAATCCGCGCCCCTGATAATCGGGATGCACCGCCAGATAGTAGACCGATCCGCGATGGCCATCGTAACCGCCCATCACCGTGCCGACCACTTCACCGCCGACTTCCGCCACCAGAAAAAGCTCCGGATCGTGGTTCATTTTACGTTCGATATCCAGTTCCGGATCGTTCCACGGACGTAACAGATCGCAACGCTCCCAGAGCGTGATCACTTCTTCAAAATCTTCCTGGCGGAATGAGCGGATTTCCATCGGCGTTACCCTGCTATTAAGCACAATTCGCTGATTATCACGCATTCTTTGCCAGGCGCAACCCTCCCGCCGCGCAACGGTGGAAAAAAACGGCTAAATTGCTGTTAGTAACGTGTAATACAAAGTAATGCGCTGAAATGGTTGTGAAGTCGCCGCAAGGCAGTTGTTACGATATAACACTGGGCAGGATTTTCTGTCAGGGACCCCATTATGAGTAAAATTTCACTGCTGAAGCGGCTGACCAATCGCCGCCAGTTGATTCTCTCTGGCCTGGCGCTGGCGGTGCTGTCACCGCGCGCGGTGATGGCGAAAGAAGAGAGCGCTGATTTGCGTGTTAGCAAAGGTCACACGCCGCCGAAGCCGGCCACTAACGGCAAACGCATCGTGATGATCGATCCGGGCCACGGCGGCATTGATTCGGGCGCGGTGGGCGAAGAAGGCTCGGAAGAGAAGCACATCGTACTGGCAATCGCCAACACCGTGCGTACGCTGTTGCAAAATCACCCTAAAGTGGAAGTGCGACTGACGCGAGAAAGCGATCACTTTATCCCGCTGTATCAACGCGTGGAGATCGCGCATCAGCACGGCGCCAATCTTTTTATGTCGATCCACGCCGACGGCTACACTAGCCCGGATGCCAACGGCGCGTCGGTATTCGCCCTGTCGAATCGCGGCGCCAGTAGTGCCATGGCGCGCTATATGTCACAGCGTGAAAACGATGCCGATAAGGTCGGTGGCGCGGCAGTGCAGGAGAAAGATAACTACCTGAACCAGATTCTGTTCGATCTGGTGCAAACGGACACCATCCGCAATAGTCTGACGCTGGGCAAACACGTCCTGGATCAAATTCGCCCAGTGCATCATCTGCACAGCCAGCACACCGAGCAGGCGGCGTTTGCGGTGTTGAAGTCGCCCTCAATTCCGTCAGTGCTGGTCGAAACTTCCTTTATTACCAACCCGCGTGAGGAGCAACTGCTGGGTACCACCGCCTTCCGCCAGAAGATCGCCAGCGCGATTGCCGACGGCATCGTCAATTACTTCAACGAGTACGATCGTCGCCAGGCGTAGCTTTTTCCTGTGGTAGAATCGCGGCAAATTTCCGGAACGAGTGACTCATGAGCAATCCCGATATTTCCCGCGTCAAAGCGTTTTTATTGACGCTACAGGATGAAATTTGCGCCCAGCTGGCCGCTGCCGATGGTACAGCGACCTTCGCCGAAGATGACTGGCAGCGCCCAGGCGGCGGCGGCGGACGCAGTCGCGTACTACGCAACGGCGCGGTGTTTGAGCAGGCAGGCGTGAATTTTTCCCACGTATACGGTGATCAGATGCCCGCCTCTGCCACCGCACATCGCCCTGAACTGGCCGGCCGCAGTTTTGAAGCGATGGGCGTGTCACTCGTCGTCCACCCGGAAAATCCGTACATCCCCACCAGTCACGCCAACGTGCGTTTCTTCATTGCTGAGAAGCCGGGTGCCGATCCAGTATGGTGGTTCGGCGGCGGTTTCGATCTCACGCCGTATTACGGTTTCGAAGAGGATGCGCTGCACTGGCATCAAACCGCGTTTGACCTGTGCCAGCCGTTTGGTGAAGACGTCTATCCGCGCTACAAAAAATGGTGTGACGACTATTTCCACCTCAAGCATCGTAATGAACAGCGCGGCATCGGCGGGCTGTTTTACGATGACCTGAATACGCCAGACTTTGATCACTGCTTCGATTTTATGCAGGCAGTGGGCAAGGGTTATCTGGATGCCTATTTACCGATTGTCGCGAAGCGCAAGGCGCTGCCATGGGGCGATCGCGAACGTCAGTTCCAGCTCTATCGTCGTGGACGCTATGTTGAATTCAACCTGGTGTGGGATCGCGGCACGCTGTTCGGCCTGCAAACCGGCGGCCGCACCGAATCGATTTTGATGTCGATGCCGCCACTGGTGCGCTGGGAATATGATTACCAAACCGAAGCCGGCACGCCGGAAGCAGCGCTCTACAGTGATTTCTTGCCGGTGAAGGATTGGCTGGGATTGGGTGAATAGTTCTTTTGCAGGAAAGCACAAATGTTGATGGCCTTAGCCCCTCTGCTGCTGCAAGGGCTATCCGCAGCGCTGAGGCTTTTACGTTGGGCCAGGAGATCCACGCAGGGATGCGTGGATCAGTTCGGGGCCGGCCAGGGATGGTCGATCCCCGAACGGTCCGTCGGCACGACGTGGAAGCCGAGGGCACCGCGTTAGCGGCGCGAGGACTGCCCGGCAGCAGCAGAGGGGCTAAGGCCCACACCAACACCCTCCTGGCCATTAGCCCTTCGCCCTCAGCCCTCAGCCTTTAGCCTTTAGCCTTTAACCACGTCATCACCTCACAACGGCTCGGTCTGCGCCTCCACTACCGCTAACGCCACCATATTCACAATGCGCCGAACCGATGCAATCCGCGTCAATACATGCACCGGCTTGCTGATCCCCATCAACACCGGCCCCACCGTCACGCCTTCCGAGCACGACACGCGCAACAGGTTATAACTAATACGCGCCGCTTCCACGTTCGGCATAATCAGCAAATTAGCCGTGCCTTTCAGCGGGCTGTCGGGCATCAGTTCACGTCGGATACTCTCCACCAACGCCGCATCGCCGTGCATCTCACCATCAATCTCCAGTTCTGGCGCACGGCTCTGAATCAGCGCTAATGCATCGCGCATCTTGCGTGCGCCCGGTGCATTGGACGTGCCAAAGCTGGAGTGAGACAGCAACGCCACGCGTGGTTCGATACCAAAACGACGCACCGTTTCGGCCGCCAGCAATGTGATATCCGCCAGCTGTTCCGCACTCGGATCTTCATTCACATAAGTATCCGCAATAAAAGTATTCCCGCTCGGCAGCAGCAGCGCGTTCATTGCCCCAGCGACCTTCACGTCGTCGCGGAAACCAAACACCTTCTCCACCACATCGTAATGCTCGCGGTAATCGCCGATGGTGCCGCAAATTAACGCGTCAGCCTCGCCACGATGCACCATGATCGCGCCGATCAAGGTTGGATTACCGATCACCGCGCGCTGCGCGGTTTCAGGCGTCACACCGCGCCGTTTCATGATCTGGTAATACTCGTTCCAGTATTCTTTAAAGCGCGGGTCGGACTCGTTGTTGACGATCTCAAAATCTTTACCCGCTTCAATTTTTAATCCTTGCTTCTGAATACGCATCGCAATCACGTTTGGACGACCAATCAGAATCGGCTTCGCCAGCCCCAGTGATACCAGCTCCTGCGTCGCATGCAGCACGCGCACCTCCTCCCCTTCGGCCATCACCACGCGTTTCGGATCTTTGCGTGCCTGCGAGAAAATCGGCTTCATAAACAGGTTGGTTTTATACACAAATTCGGTGAGCTGCTCGCGATAGGCATCAAAGTCAGCGATGGGCCGCGTCGCCACGCCGGACTCCATCGCCGCTTTCGCCACAGCAGGCGCGATCTGCACAATCAAACGCGGATCGAACGGTTTCGGGATCAGATATTCCGGTCCAAAACTCAGATCCTGATCATCATAGGCGGAGGCCACCACATCGCTCTGCTCGGCCTGCGCTAAGGCCGCAATCGCATGCACCGCCGCCAGTTTCATCTCTTCGTTAATTGCCGTGGCACCCACATCCAGCGCCCCGCGGAAAATAAACGGGAAACACAGCACGTTGTTCACCTGATTGGGGAAATCTGAACGTCCGGTGCAGATAATCGCATCCGGCCGTACCTCTTTGGCCAGCGGCGGCATGATCTCCGGTTCGGGATTGGCGAGCGCCAGAATGAGTGGATTGGGTGCCATTTTCTTCACCATCTCTGGCGTCATCGCTTTCGGACCCGAGCAGCCGAGGAAGATGTCCGCACCGGCAATCACCTCATCCAGCGTACGCGCGCCTTTATCTTCTATGGCGTACTCGGCTTTGGTCGGCGTCATATTGGGTTCACGATCGCGGTAAATCACCCCTTTAGAATCACACACCACAATGTTGTGCTTCTGCATGCCGAGCGCCACCAGCAAATTCAGGCAAGCAATGGCTGATGCGCCCGCCCCAGACACCACCAGCCGCACATCTGAGATGGCCTTTTTCACGATGGTCAAACCGTTTAGCACCGCCGCAGTACAGATAATCGCGGTCCCGTGCTGATCATCGTGAAACACCGGAATCTTCATGCGCTCACGCAATTTCTGCTCAATGTAAAAGCACTCAGGCGCTTTGATATCTTCAAGGTTGATGCCGCCAAAGGTCGGCTCCAGCGCGGCGATTACCTCAATCAACTTATCCGGGTCCAGCTCATCCACTTCGATATCGAACACATCAATGCCGGCGAATTTCTTGAACAATACTCCTTTGCCTTCCATCACCGGCTTACCGGCCAGCGCACCGATATTGCCGAGACCGAGCACTGCCGTGCCGTTCGAAATCACCGCCACCAGATTGCCGCGTGCGGTGTATTTGTGCGCCGCCAGCGGATCGGCAGCAATCTCCAGGCAAGGTGCCGCCACGCCCGGCGAATAGGCCAGTGCTAAATCACGCTGCGTCGCCAGCGGTTTGGTGGGGGAAACCTGAATTTTTCCGGGAGTGGGATATTGGTGGAAATCGAGCGCACTTTGCTTGAGTTGATCGTCCATTTGGCATCCTTTGGCACGGCTGAAAAACCACCAGTATAGGAATCTGCGGCACAAAAGAGGGTGAAGGCGCTCAAAGAACGAGGGCACAGATTGCCACGGCTTCGCCTGCGGCTTTGGCGCAGCCTGCTATTCTTAATGTTGGCAAAACACGTAGCTGAACCGATCAGGCACCCCCTTCCGTGACAGATGCCCTTCAGCGCCACAATCAGAGAAAACGCATTTTCTTCGTGCAACGTCTGTAGCACTGTGTTGAGCCACGACTCAACAGGAAAGGGCACGACTCGTTTGCCCACATTATTGCTAATCAAGGAGTTAAGCGATGAACCAGCTAGATGCATTGAAACAGTTCACCACCGTGGTGGCGGACAGCGGCGACATCGAATCCATTCGCCATTACCACCCGGAAGACGCGACCACCAACCCTTCGTTGATCCTGAAAGCTGCCGGTCTCGATGCTTATAAACATCTGATTGATGACGCTATCGACTATGCGAAAAAACAGGGCGGCAGCAAAGAGACGCAAATCATCAACGCCAGTGACAAAG
>NZ_DAMDQC010000055.1:0-25726 GCF_032082325.1 Pantoea sp. CTOTU50773
TCGTTTCGTGCTTGGCGTGGTGGAAGGGGCGGTGATGACGGCGATGCTGATTTACATCAGTAACTGGTTCACTAAGTCGGAACGTGCGCGCGCCAATACTTTCCTGATCCTCGGCAATCCGGTCACGGTGCTGTGGATGTCGGTGGTGTCCGGCTATCTGATTAATGCTTTCGGCTGGCGTGAAATGTTTATCTTCGAAGGCATCCCGGCGGTGATCTGGGCCGTGGCCTGGTGGTTCCTGGTGCAGGACAAGCCAGCACAAGCCAAATGGATGAGCGACGAAGAGAAATCAGCACTGCAGGCGCAGTTGCAGAAAGAGCAGGAAGGCATCAAAGCGGTGCGTAACTATGGCGAAGCCTTCCGAAATCGCAATGTGATCATTCTGTGCATGCAATATTTTGCCTGGAGCATTGGCGTGTACGGTTTCGTACTGTGGCTGCCTTCGATTCTGCGTAACGGCACACAGATGGGTATGGTCGAGGCGGGTTGGCTTTCAGCAGTGCCTTATCTGGTGGCGACCATTGCGATGGTCGTGGTGTCATGGGCGTCTGACAAAAAGCAAAACCGTAAGCTGTTTGTCTGGCCGTTGCTGCTGATTGGGGCGCTGGCATTCCTTGGCTCCTATCTGGTCGGTTCCAGCCACTTCTGGCTGTCGTATGCGCTGCTGGTGATTGCCGGTGGCGCGATGTATGCCCCTTACGGCCCGTTCTTTGCCCTGATTACTGAGATGCTGCCACGCAACGTTGCTGGCGGTGCCATGGCGCTGATTAACAGCATGGGCGCACTCGGCTCCTTCATCGGATCGTGGATTGTAGGCTATCTTAATGGCGCAACCGGCAGTCCTGCTGCCTCTTATATCTTTATGGGTGCCGCGCTGCTGGTCTCGGTGTGGCTGACGTTAATCGTCAAGCCCGCGGAGAACAAGACAGCACCGATTCATGGGGCGAAGCACGCCTGAAAGCGTAAGAAATGACTTTTCCGGGCGGCTCAGGTCGCCCGTCACACGTTCTACAGGGAGCAAATGATGAAACCTGCTGTGATTCTTTATAAGAGCCTGCCAGACGATCTGCGCGCTAAACTGGATGCCCATTTTACCGTCACCGAAGTGCATGACGTCTCCTCCGAAACCGTGCAACAGCATGCCGCACAGTTTGCGCAAGCCGAGGGTTTGCTCGGCTCAGGCGGTAAAGTAAATGGTGATCTGCTGGCGAAGATGCCCGCCTTACGCGCTTGTTCTACCGTGTCTGTGGGTTACGACAACTTTGATGTCGAAGCCTTAAATCAGCGCAATGTACTGCTGATGCACACGCCAACCGTTTTGACCGAAACCGTGGCCGATACCATGATGGCGCTGGTGCTGAGCACCGCCCGTCGCGTCACCGAGTTGGATCAATGGGTTAAGGCCGGTGAATGGAAGAAAAGCATCGGACCAGAACATTTCGGCATCGACGTGCATCACAAAACCTTGGGGATTCTTGGCATGGGCCGTATCGGCCTGGCGCTGGCGCAGCGTGCGCACTTCGGCTTCGGCATGAATATTCTTTATAACGCACGCCGTCAGCATGAAGAGGCGGAAACCCGCTTCGGTGCGCGTGCTTGTGACCTTGAAACGCTGCTGAAAGAGAGTGATTTTGTCTGTATCAGCCTGCCATTGACTGAGCAGACACATCATATGATTGGCGCTGCACAGCTCAAGATGATGAAACCCAGCGCCATCCTGATAAATGCAGGTCGCGGCCCGGTGGTTGATGAGCAAGCGCTGACGGCGGCATTGAAGGACGGCACGATTCACGCAGCCGGTCTGGATGTGTTTGAAGTGGAGCCGGTGCCTGCCGATGCGGAGATCCTTAAGTTGCCGAACGTGGTAGCGCTGCCGCACATCGGCTCAGCCACCCATGAAACGCGTTACGGTATGGCACGTGATGCGGTGGATAACCTGATTGCTGCGCTGAGCGGCAAAGTCGAGAAAAACTGCGTTAACCCGCAAATCCAGGCCTAAGCTTGCTGCTTTAGCCATTGCGCCTGCCCGTGGCGGGCGCTATGGTGGTTGCCCATTCCCGATTACAATGTTTTAACTTCCTATGTCCTTTTCTCAGTTCGGCGACAAATTTACTCAACATTCCGGCATCTCACGTCTGATGGAAGACATGGGTGAAGGCCTGCGCACGCCCGGCACCATTATGCTTGGCGGCGGCAACCCGGCGCAGATCCCGGCCATTAATGACTACTTCAACCAGCTGCTGCTGCAGATGCATCAGGACGGAAAACTGAGCGAAGCGCTGTGCAATTACGACGGTCCGCGTGGTAAAACGCTGCTGCTGGATGCGCTGGCGAACATGCTGCGTGAAGAGCTGGGCTGGCCGATTATCGCACAAAATATTGCGCTGACCAACGGCAGCCAGAGCGCGTTCTTCTATCTGTTTAACCTGTTCGCGGGTCGTCGCGCCGACGGCAGTAAAAAACGCGTGCTGTTCCCGCTGGCACCGGAGTATCTCGGTTACGCCGATGCCGGACTGGAAGAAGATCTGTTTGTTTCCGCCAGGCCGAACATTGAGCTGCTGCCAGAAGGTCAGTTCAAGTATCACGTCGATTTCGACCACCTGCCGCTGAATGAGGACGTGGGCCTGATCTGCGTGTCGCGCCCAACCAACCCGACCGGTAACGTGATCACCGATGACGAGCTGATGCAGCTGGATGCGCTGGCACAGCAGCACGGCGTGCCATTACTGATCGATAACGCCTACGGTGTGCCCTTCCCCGGCATTATCTTCAGCGAAGCCCGTCCGCTGTGGAACCCAAATACCATTCTGTGCATGAGCCTGTCGAAACTCGGCCTGCCGGGTGCACGTTGCGGCATTATCGTCGCCGATGAGAGCACGATTAGCGCGATTGGTAACATGAATGGGATTATCAGCTTAGCGCCAGGCAGTATCGGCCCGGCGATTGCCACTGAGATGATCGTGCGTGGCGATTTGCTGCGTCTGTCGGAAGAGGTGATCAAGCCGTTCTATCAGGACAAGGTGAGCGAGACGATTGCCATTCTGCGCCGCTATCTGCCGGAAGATCGCTGCCTGATCCACAAACCCGAAGGGGCAATTTTCCTCTGGCTGTGGTTCCGCGATCTGCCGATCAGCACCGAAGCCTTGTATCAGCGCCTGAAAGCGCGCGGCGTGCTGATGGTGCCGGGCCACTTCTTCTTCCCTGGTCTGGAACAGGAATGGCCGCATACACATCAATGTATGCGCATGAACTATGTACCGGATGCGGAGAAGATTGAACGCGCGGTGCAGATTCTGGCGGAAGAGCTGGAGAAGATTGGCTAAACCAATCTTTTAAAACGCCTCTCGAAATTAATCGGGAGGCGTTGATGCATTATTTATTATTGTACCAGTCGTAAAATCGGAACAGGCTTGAATAAAAAGCATAGGCTCCGATCAGCATAAATAACCATGCTACTACGCCAACCCATCCAGGATTATTCACCGGGACATAGGGTAAGGATTCATGCGATAGGGTAAAGAAAGTCCAAATCCACAATGCGAAAATAATGAATCCACGTGTAGGGATATCCTTTCCAAAAATTTTCATTACTTATCCTTGTCATCTATTTCATATATTTAATGATAAACCAAGCCAGACAAGAATAAATTAGTGATTCCATTAACTGGTAGTGAATAATAAACACAGCAGCCGATGTTTATTTAAATTTGTGAACTACTTCCAAATAATCTCTATTTATCCGCCACCAGCGATAGCTGGCACCATTGCGCCAGCTGCTTGATCGCCTCCTCCACTTCCGCATTCCAGCCAAAACCGGCGTTCAGTCGGAAACAGTGATCGTAACGGTGATCGGTGGCGAAGATATGTCCCGGCGCGATACCGATGCCCGCGTTACGCGCTTTAAGAAACAGCGCGCGCACGTTTAACGACTGAATGGGCATTTCCACCCACAACACATAGCCGCCTTCAGGATCCGATACACGCGTGCCCGCAGGGAAATAACGCAACACCGCCTGGCGCATATGGTGGATTTGATTCTTCAACTCACGACGCAATTTGCGCAGATGCGCATCGTAGCCGCCGCTGCGCAGCAGTTCAGCAATCGCTGCCTGTGACAACACCGAGGTGCCCATGCTGGTGGTGTATTTCAGCGAGGCGATTTTGCGCATGTAATTACTGCTGTGCACCCAGCCAATGCGGATACCGGGCGCCACCGTTTTCGAGAAGCCGCTGCAAAGAATGGCATTCGGGCTAAAGGCGCGCATCGGGAACGGACGGCGATTGCCAAACGCCGTATCACCGAAAATATCATCCTCAATAATCACCACATCATTCTCATCGGCCTGACGCGCAATATAGGCTTTCTGCTCGTTGGGAATGCTTTTCCCCAGCGGATTATTGATGTTGTTGATGGTGAGATAGGCCTGCACCGCTTTACGCTGAAACAGCGCGGTAAGTTTACTGACGTTAACATAACCTTCCGGCCCGGCTTCCACTTCAATCACGCGCAGATTGAGATTATGCAGCATCTGCAACAGCACGAAGTAGCACGGCGATTCCACTGCCACGATATCGCCGGGGCGGGTGGTGGCGCGCAAAGCCAGTGAGATAGCTTCGATACAACCGTTGGTGATCAGGATGTCATCAGCGCTGATATTGCAGCCATAATCCACCGCGCGGCGTGCAATCTCGGCTTTGAGCGGCGCATAGCCGGTGCCCTTCACCGTGTTGCCGAGCAGTGCCGGTTTGCTGTAGCCCATCTGGCGCATCAGCAATCCAATTTTCTTGACCGGATAGAGCGAGATATCGCCATTGGCCAGATCCAGCCGCACACGACAATCGGAGCCCAGCATGGCCAGATGCAGCTCGGTTTGTTCATCCAGCGGGGCGACTTCACGCGGCTGTTCGCTTTGGATGGCAGCGGGTAACCCCCTGGGAACCTGACGGGGCGCCACAAAAAAGCCGGACTTAGGACGCGCAACGGCATAGTGCTCATCCTCCAGCGTGCGTAATGTTTTCAGCGCAGTGGTCATGCTGACGCTGTACTGCGTCGCCAGCGTGCGCACCGACGGTAAACGGCTATCAGGCGGCAGCGATCCGCTGTGAATGGCTTGTTTTATCTGCTCTGCAATCTGACGGTAACGACTACTCTGGCTCTCCTGTTCACCCGTTCCATCCGCCATCTGTTCCACCCTATATCGTGCTGATCTGTGCGTATCCATCAGATTACATTCAAAGTACTTTAGGCTGCATCTGTTAATTCAGCCTCAGACATTCATTCCGTTGCAACTTCGTGGCCCCTTTTCCTGCCCGTTACCGCCAGCACGGTAACGGCGATTTTATTAGCCAAAGGATGAAGTGAAAAATGAATAATCTGTCCACCATGATGAGAGAAATTGAAGGTTATCTCACGCCCGCGATTATCGATTCTGCTCAACGCTGTTCTCAACGCTTACTTGCCGCCCTACCCGATAGCGACAATCCCGCTAACAATCGCGTGCTACTCGCCTATGGCGGCGGGAAAGACAGCAGCTACATGGTGGCGTATGTGCGCTACATTCAGGGGCTGATTTGGCAGCAGCAGGGCAGCACCTTCCAGCTGCGCATCAGCACCAATCGTCATGCGGCGATGAACGACAGCGTGATGGAAAATATCGACCGCGTATATCGTGCACTGCACATTCCGGGTGATGACTTCATCGAATGCCTGGTGACTGATGGCTTGCAAATCCGCCACTTTGAACGTCATCTGCCGATGCCCGACAGCGTGCGCCAGCAGAATCGCAACGATGTGCTGATGAATGGCCATCGCTTTCGTGCCGATGCGCGCTCCACTTTCTGTAACGCCTGCAACCTCAGCATGGTGAACTCGTTTGGCCTTGCCGCGCACTACGAGGGCGGCGTGGATGTGATCATCACCGGTGATTCGCCGCAGGAGCAGACCGCTTACCTCGCCTGGGCTCGTCATCTTTCACGCCTGTTTGATGCGCCCGTTGCCGACAAATCACGCGGCTTTAGCGGCTTCCTGCAAACCCTGGATGGCGTGGCAGAACGCTATTTCGCCGACATTTACGGCGCCGAGCAGGTTACCCCGGCCCATCGCATCACCTGGCAGCTGGCACGCGATCCGCTGTTCTTCAACATCTATCAGGACACCGCCTATGAAGCGGGTGCGCACTGGTCGCTACTCACCGAGTTCATGCACTTCCGCTTTGATGAGCTGATGTTCAGCTTCTCTGAATCGGACTGCGGCAACCCGACGTTAATGGCACATATTCGCGGTCTGCGAGCGGAGACGCTGATGCAGCGTAGCTACGCCGAAGGCATTCGCGAATATGTGCGCTTTGCGCTCGGCCTGATGGAGAAGAAAGATTTCCCGCCGCAACTGATTGCGGAAATGGCGGCGCGTTATCAGGACGATGCGGCGATTGAACGCGCTCGCCAGCGTGCAGCGCAGTTTGCCGAACAGGCGTTTGGCCTCAACGAAACCCAGCTGGTGTGCATGATCTATTCGCCGTTTATCGCGCAAGGCCAACAGCTCAATGTCTGGCTACAACAGCTCGATCAGGCGCCTGATGAACAGGCGGTGCGGGCACTGCTATGCGGCGATAGCGATGATTTGCTGCTGGCACAGCAGCTGGAGCAGCTCTCCGGCCTGACGATTGCACAGATGCGCCAGTGCTGGCGCAGTGCACAGGTCAATACGCTGCTGGATGGCACGCGCGGCGATGCGCTCTCACGCGTGCTGCGTTTCGATCCCCACAAAGCAGTGATTCAGGTCAACAACGGTGCCTTGCAAGACATCGTCACTGAAGTGATCTCCGGGCGTTAACCCGGTAAGGCGACGCGATGAGAAAGATTTTCCTGCAGATTGGCGCCACGCGTGACGGGCAAAATCCGTACTGCGCAGTGGCAAAACGCGAAGGCTATTTTACCGTGCTGGCGGAGATGGGCGACTTTGTCGACTATCAAAGCTTGAGCATTCAGCTGCCGTTCGATCTGATTGTGCGTCTCGATCGCCCGGAAAATCCGTGGGATGTGTTACAGGCCTGTCTGCGCGCGGGCTTACTGGAACATCCTCAGGTAGTGCTGGCAGGCTTTGAAGCCTACAACGCCAGCGCCGGTCGCGTACGCGAACTGCTGGCCGGGCCGGATGCCGGACCTTGCTTTATTCCGCCGGATAAGTACGCACAGCGCATGGCCTTGCGTAAAGCCTGGCCACGCTTTCCACAGCCGGAGTTTCGCTTCTTTGCCTCACCGCTGAGCATTCGTGACGCGCGTGATGCACTGCTGTATCCCTGCGTGATCAAACCGGTGGATGGCGGCGGCGGATTAGGGATCTGGCTGGTGGAAGAGGCCAGCCAGCTCGATACGGTGATCGGCAAGCTGGTGGAGACCATGAACTACGGCGGGCGCGGCTTTAGCGGCTTTATTGTCGAAAGCTGGCTGCCGGGCGACGAGTATTCACTACAAGGTGTGGTGGATAACGGACACGCGGTGGCGCTGACCTGCTGTCAAAAGGTGATCGAGCACCACATCGATGCAGAAGGCTGTATCAGCTTTTACGAATCCGGCCATGTGGCGATGGCTGCACAACAGCTGCCTGCGGCTTTTGCCAGTTTGATGAGCTTTTGCTGTGAGACCTTTGGCTATCGCCAGGGCGCCTTCCACATCGATTTTATTATGGTGAACGGTGAACCGCACTTCCTCGAAATGGGCTTCCGCTTATCGGGCATGGGCGTGGTGAATCTGGTCGAGGAAGTCACCGGCATTAACTGGGCGGAGGTAGCGTTTCAGATTGAAGCCGGACGGGGTTTGCCGGTGCTGCACTTCCCTAAGCAAGCCCAGGCCATTGGTCGCCTGCGCCTGCGTCAGCGCCTGCAATATGACGCAGCGGAACGCTGGATCGCCCAACATCAGCGCGGTCAACTATTGCCACCGCTCAATCTGCCCGCGCTGGCCGTCTCGCCGCGATCCTCGCTCTACGCCGACCTCACCCGTCATGCTGGTATCCTCGCCACCTTCCGTCTTGCCGCAGACAGCCGTGACGATGTGTTAGCGGTGTTCCAGCAGATTCTCGACGTTCCGTCCTTAGCCCCCCGGAGAGATCTTCTATGTGCAGAATGATTCTGGCAAGCGGTCAGTTTGATGCGGCAGCGGTACTGGACGCCGCACGCGCCATGAGCTGTGGCGAAACCGCCACGCATGACGGCCCGATCAAACAGCACCCTAATGGCTGGGGCTGTTTGTGGCTGGATCAGGGAAAGATTCGCACCCTGCATGGCACTGGCACCTTTGCTGATGCGCTGCCCGGTATTGATGTTGATGCATTGCGTCACAGTCGTTTTCTGGCGGTACATGTCCGCCACGCCACGCTGAGCAAAAATCACGGCATCGAGTTTTCCCATCCGCTGTGGCGCACCAGCGGCGCGACACAGTGGTACATGATGCACAACGGCTTTTTACCCACGGTCTATGCGCAACTGGGCATGGCGGAATCGCGCTTTGACTCCGCCGAATACCTTGAATATATCGTCGATCAGGTGACGCCTGCCGATTTTACCCGTGACTACCTGCGCAGCAAGATGGCGCGCGTGGCACCGGGTGGCAGTGCGGCTAATGCGATTTTTGTCACCCGGGATAAAGCCTGGGCGTGGCAGTGGCATCCCGATGACACCCCTTATCCTGACTATTTCACGTTGCATCATTATCAAAATAACAGCACCACTTTTATCTCTTCTGAACCTATTGCTGCACTGGGCACGGCGTCTGACTGGCGTCGCATGAACAACCATGAACTTCATGAATTTCCACTTGGGGAGTGATCAGCATGGCCATTTTCAATCAGATACGCGTTATCCATCCAAAAATGTTCGTCGAAAGCACCTGGCTGGATGACATCGTGACCGCGCGCGTACCGCTGTTGGTGCTGCGCAATTTCCTGACGCCTGAAGTGCGCGAAGCGGTGGTGGACGATCTGCAACAGTGCCGCGATCAGGTGCGCGTCTCGCGCTATCCAAATGGCGCACTGACCACGCTCGGCCCCTATCTGGCTAAACACACTCGCGCACCCGAAAATTACTTCACCGAGCTGCGCGACATCCAGCCAGCACTGCCAGCGTCACTGCACTGCCTGCGCGATCAGGTTTACAACTGGGTGAAGCACTCATTGCGTCTGGAGAGTCTGCACACTGCCCGCGAGCCGGAGTTGGGCGATTACGCGGGTTCGATTGTGCGCTTTCATGCCAATGGCGTCGCCAATCCACTGCATAACGACAACATCGTACGCGATGCCGCGGGCAGTGGTTTGGCCGTCACCCACATCCTGCATCAACTGAGCTGTGTGGTCTGTTTGCAGGAGTGTCACGCGGGCGGGGAACTGCGGATATTCAACAAAAAGTGGCATCCGGTGGATGAGCGCTTCAAAACGCCAGGTGAACTCGGCTATCAGACTGGCGTGATTGAGCAAAGCGAGGCGTGTGAGTTCTCCCCACGCAGCGGTGACATCTATCTGTTTAATCCGGCGTTTTATCACGAGATTGATCGCGTGGAAGGCGACACGCGCATCACCATGGGCTTTTTCTTTGGCCTGACCGACAAAAAAATGAAGCACGCCATTGCCTGGAGTTAATACCGGGCCTTCGACGAGGAGATGAAGATGAAGATGAATACCTATGAAAAAATCACTGCCCTGCTGGATCAACACCACGCAGACTATCGCGTGGTGGAGCATGAGGCCATCGGTCAGACCGATGTGATCAGCGGCATTCGCGGCAACGATCTCAATCAGGCGGCCAAAGCGATGGTGCTGGAAGTGACGATGCCTGACGGTGCCGATGCGCGTTACCTGCTGGCGATAGTGCCGGGCGACTGCAAGATCAACTTCAAAAGTGCCGCACGCGCCATTGGTGGCAAGAAGTCGAGTTTTGCCGCGCCAGAGAAAGCACAGGAACTGACGCAGTGTGTGATGGGCGCGGTGCCGCCCTTTAGTTTTGATGACCGACTGGCGCTGCGCGTCGATGCGCGCCTGCGTGATGTCGGCACGCTGTGGTTTAACGCCGGCGCGCTGGAGCGTTCCATGGCGCTGAATGTGGATGATTTTTTTCGTGTTATCGGCGATGACTGTTGTGCAGACATTGCCACTCCGATGACGGCGACTGCCTGAAACGGCTGTAGTAAGGAACGAGTATGTCAGTAAAAGATATGATGTTAGCCCTGTGCGTAGTGGTGGCGTGGGGCGTGAATTTTGTGGTGATCAAACTGGGTATGCACGATATGCCGCCGTTTCTGCTGGCGGGATTGCGTTTTGCACTGGTGGCGTTCCCGGCTATCTTCTTTGTGAAGCGGCCGCAGATCCCTTTGCGCTGGCTGATCGTGTACGGCATGACTATCAGCTTTGGTCAGTTCGCTTTCCTGTTTCTGGCGATCAAACTCGGCATGCCAGCAGGACTGGCCTCACTGGTGTTACAGGCGCAGGCATTCTTTACGCTGCTGCTGGGGGCTTTATTGCTGGCGGAAAAACTGCGCTGGAACCACATCGCCGGAATTTTGGTGGCGACACTTGGCATGTTTATGCTGGCAACGGCGGGCATGCAGGGCCAAACCACCGCTGGGATTACGCTCACCACCATGATGCTGACGCTGGCGGCGGCGCTGTCATGGGGACTGGGCAATATCACCAACAAGATCATTTTGCGTAATCGTAAGGTGCCGGTGATGTCGCTGGTGGTGTGGAGTGCACTGGTGCCGGTAGTGCCGTTTTTCGCCTGCTCATGGTGGTTTGATGGCGAAGCAGCAATCGTCACCAGCCTGCTGAATATCTCGTTGCAGACGGTGCTGGCGCTGATTTACCTCGCGTTTATAGCCACTATTGTCGGCTACGCGATCTGGGGCAATTTGCTCGGACGCTATGAGACCTGGCGCGTGGCGCCGCTGTCACTGCTGGTGCCCGTGGTGGGCATTCTTAGCGCTGCGCTGGTACTCGACGAAACCCTGTCAGCGCAGGAAATTCTCGGTGCGTCAGTGATTATTCTCGGCCTGCTGGTGAACGTGTTCGGCGGGATGGTGAGTCAGCGATTATGGGTGCGCACCTGATCCGCAGAAACAAAAACGCCGCATTTCTGCGGCGTTTTCTTCTCAACACAATATCCTTAATTCAGGATTTCAATGCGGCGCGGTTTCGCTTCTTCAGGAACGATGCGTTCCAGATCGATGCTCAGCAGGCCCAGTTCGAGACGCGCATCGCGCACCACGATGTGATCGGCCAGCTGGAATTTGCGCTCAAAGTTACGTTCGGCGATACCCTGATACAGGTATTTGCGCTCCGGTTGCTCTTCGGGGTGCGCACCGCGAATAATCAGCACATTGTCGTGTGAGGTAATATCTAACTCGCTCTGGGCAAAGCCCGCAACGGCAATGGTGATGCGATAGTGGTTTTCATCCACCAGCTCAACGTTGTACGGAGGATAGCCACCATTGGCCTGGTTCTGATTGGACTCAAGCAGACTAAACAGACGGTCGAAACCAATAGCAGAACGATAAAGCGGAGTGAGATCAAAGTTACGCATAAAAAGACTCCTGAAAATCAGCAAGTTTTGGCAACCTTCCACCATGGACAGGTTGTGCGGCCCGCTGCTGTCCCTGTCGGCAACAGCAACGCGACCGTGAAGTAAAAATGGGTGCGCTTTGATCGCTTTCAAGGGCAATGCGTATTTTTTTACAGCAATTTTGACGAAATAGCATACACTCAGAAATTCTTCGCCTGCATTGCATGACATCGCCACAGAGCTTTGCTGCAGCAGGAGACACACTCCAGCCAGAAGTGATGGCTGTAGGGATGATGAAATGAAAATGATGAAAAGCTTTCCGCTCACCGGCCTGCTGGTCTGCGGCGTTTTGACTACTTCGGGTTGCTCCAGCGTCATGTCTCACACTGGCGCCAGCCAGGGTTATTATCCCGGCACTCGCGCCAGCGCAGATATGATTGCCGATGACAATACCAGCTGGGCGATAAAGCCGCTGGCGGTGATCGATCTGCCCTTCTCCGCCGTACTGGATACGATTCTGTTGCCGTGGGATTACTTCCGCACTGACAAAGATTCGGCGCATGACCGTGTGCTGCAAAGCGAAAAATTGGCTGGCACTGACGCCAGCCTGGCGACTGCCGCCGCTATGCCATCGACGTCGCACTGACGCAAAACAGCTGGCGCCAGCCCTCAATTTCCCGCATATAAGCGATCTGTTTGCCGTCCGGTGACCACACTACCGCATCACCGGAAGGCGGCTGCTCGCTGCGTTTGGTTAAGCGCGTGCAGTGCCCGGTCGCCACATCACAGCGCATCACGCTGTTATCGCAAATAAAGGCGATCGCCTCGCCTGACGGCTGCCAGCTGAATGCCGACTGAATAGTGCTGCTGAGCCGCGTGATTTGACGCGGTGAACCACCGTTAGGCGACACACGCCACAGCTGTACAACGCCCTGCTCATCCGCCATCAGGAAGGCGATGGTGCTGCCGTCCGGTGACGCGCGCAGCCAGTGACGTGGCTGCAATGCTAACCCTTTACTGTGCGTGATGCGGCGCTGCTGCACACCGGCAGGCGGTGCAGGCAGTTTATCCGCCGTGCCCTGTAACGGTGATGCACCGGGTTTGGCGTAATCACTCAGCGCTTCGGGCAAATCCACCACAAACACTTCCGGCACTTTATCGCCGTTGGCAGCACGCGTATCACCGATAAACGCCAGCGCCCAACGCTGCCAGCTGCCATCTGGTTTTTGATATCCGCGCTCGCCAATCCAGCCCTCTTCATAAGCGCGGTCAATCTGATCGCTGCCCGGCTGGGGATCGCGCGTGGTTTGGCTCACCAGCACGCAGTAATGGCTGCCATCGTATTCACGGGGATGCTGTTTCGGTGGACACACCGGATGCAGCGGTACGGCTACACCGACATTACGCAGATCCTCACGCGCATCTTTTTCATGCATCACATGGTCGTTATAGGTATAGCTGAGGCGCGATCCGTCTGGACTGAATACATGCACATGCGAGCCGCCGCGCAATGCGCCGGGCGTATAAGGTGCGGTAATGTCACAGGCATCGAGATTTTCCGCATTGCCCTGCTGCATAATGACGCCGCGACGATGATGGAAATCGTAATGCCAGTGTGCATCGGGATGCTCCGGGCCATGGATACATACATAGCGCGGCGGCAGATCCGGGCTGACGGTCACCACGCCGACATGCGCACCGTCGTGTGCCTGATACAGCACCTCGACCGCACCGCTCGCGACGTTGACGCGTTCGATGGTCAGGCTGGTAAAGGACGCGCCCGACGGACGAACATCAAACGCCAGCCACTGGCTGTCTGCGGTCCAGACGTTGATATTGGTGAGCTGATGATGACGCTGTGCAAAGGTGAGTTGTTTTTCTGACATGAGGCAACCTTACATCCAACAGTTGCCGAACAAAGTACGCGATTATGGGGTGAGGTGCAGCAGTCACAGCGCAATAATTTGCGAACAGTTGGCGCAATTCAATACGAATCGATCACGTCAGGAATGAGTGATAGATTGCGCGATAAATCATGAACAGATCGCGCAATGAATGGCTGACAGATTGCGTGATAAATCGTGAACAGACACGCAATGAATGGCGCCGCTACGCATCGCAGGGCGTTGTAGCGGTGCCATTTATCGCACGTTATCGATCACCCAACCCGCTTCACATCCCCCACCAGCAGGATATAGGAGAGCGCACCAACCAATGCCACGGCGGAGATATACACCAGCGCAGGGGCAAAGCCGTAATCCTGTGCCAGATAGCCCACCACCAGCGGTACCGTGATGCCGCCCAATCCACCGATAAAGTTAAACATTCCACCGGTTAAACCGATCAGGCGAACCGGCGCCAGCGACGACACCAGCGACCAGGTAATGGAGGCGAAGCCGTTGCCGAAGAACGCGATGGCCATCAGCGTCATAATCCACACCGGATCATTGGTGTAGTTGGCACCCATGATGCAGGTAGAGATCAGCAATCCACAGATAATCGGCGTCTTACGCGCAAAACCAAGGGAACGCCCGCTGCGCACCAGACGATCGGCCACGATGCCAGAAAGAATCACACCAAAGAAGGCGGCGAGGAACGGCACGGTGGTCATAAAGCCTGCTGTCAGCGCGGAGATGTGTTTTTCCTGCGTCAGATAGTTCGGGAACCAGGTCAGGAAGAACCACAGCGTAGAGGTAACAGCGAACTGGCCAAGGTACACGCCGCACAGCTTGCGATGGAACACCAGTTTCCAGTCGGCGGCGGTGAGTTTGATGCGCGTTTTTTTCGCCGCGGGAGCATCGCCGTCCACCATCGCCCCCCCTTCACGGATATAGTCCAGTTCCGCCTGGTTGATACCTTTGCTCTGGCTTGGGGCTTGATAGAACTTGATCCACACCAGCGACCAGATGATGCCGATGCCGCCTGTGATGATGAACACCCAGTGCCAGCTCAACAGTTCCTGAATCCAGATCAGCAACGGTGTGAGAAAAGCGAGACCGACAAACTGACCCGAGGTATAAAAGCCCACGGCAGAGGCACGCTCCTGCTCCGGGAACCAGCTGGTGACCAGACGATTGTTGGTCGGGAACGCGGGTGCTTCAAAGATGCCGGTGATGGCACGCAAGCCAATCAGCGATAATAATCCGCTGGCAAAACCCTGGAATAACGTGGCGACCGACCAGCCGAAGATGGCAATAAAATAAGTCAGGCGGGAACCGACGCGATCGAGGAACCAGCCGCCGGGAATCTGGCATAGCGTATATAACCAGGCAAAGGCAGAGAAGACATATCCCATCTCCGCTTTACTGATGCCGAACTCTTCCTGAATATGCGCAGAGGCCACCGCTAAATTAGCGCGGTCGACATAGCAAATCACCACCGTAATAAAGATCATCAGCAGCGTAATATAACGACGCCGGGTGGGTTTGGCCTGAACAGCAGAGAGATCCATGGTGTGTCTCCGTAATCATATTTGTAGTTGAGGCGCGAAGATGCCCGCCGCTACAAATGCAGGGTAAGGATAGTGAAGGTAAAACCGCACAGGCGGTAAATGTCATTTGCCGGGAAAAAGGCTGAGCGAGGCCCTATGCCTTATTTCACCGGCATATCTTTATCTAAAAGATTTTATAAATTCTTATACCCTAAATAATTCGACGTGCAGAATGGTGGCATGGGAATACACTCCCAAGAGCTTACTTAAGGTGAGTAAGCACAGCCAACGCATCTGTCGCTTAAATTATGACGAGTATTACCACTCAGCGACCGTTCCGTCTGGGAAACGCCATAATGGATTACGCCAGTCTGGTGCATTCTTACTTCTTTCAATCACCAGCTCTTCGTTAATTTCCACGCCGAGACCCGGTTTATTCAGTGGATAGAAGTGACCATCATCCATTTTGAAATCATCTTTATTGATGACGTAATCCAGCAGTTCAGCACCCTGATTATAGTGAATGCCCATGCTCTGCTCCTGGAACACCGCGTTGCGTGAAACGAAATCGACATGCAGGCAGGCAGCCAGCGCGATTGGGCCGAGCGGACAGTGTGGTGCCAGCGCTACATCGTAAGACTCTGCCATCGCGGCAATTTTGTAGCACTCAGTGATACCGCCCGCATGCGACAGATCCGGTTGCAGAATCGCCAGGCCACCCGCTTCCAGCACGCGTTTGAACTCGAAGCGCGAGAACATACGTTCGCCTGCGGCAATCGGAATATGAGTTTGCGCCGCCAGACGCGGATAATATTCCGCCTGTTCCGCCAGCACCGGCTCTTCAATGAACAGCGGACGATAAGGCTCCAGCTCTTTGATCAGCACTTTCGCCATTGGCGCACTGACGCGGCCATGGAAATCGAGGCCGAACTCAATCTCTTTGCCAAAGGCTTCGCGAATCTGTGCCACGGTATTCACCGCTGCATCCACTTTGCGCGAGTTGTCGATAATGCCCATCTCTTCGCATCCATTCAGCTTGAAGGTGTCGAAGCCAATCTTGCGCAGTTTCTTGATGCCGTCGACCACTTCTTCCGGACGATCGCCCCCCACCCAGCTGTAAGCCTTGATGCTGTCACGCACCAGACCGCCAAGCAGTTGATACACCGGCACGCCCAGCGCTTTGCCTTTGATATCCCACAATGCCTGATCAATACCGGCGATGGCGCTCATCAAAATCGGACCACCGCGATAGAATCCACCGCGATACATCACCTGCCACAAATCGTTGATGCGTGCCGGGTCCTGACCAATCAGATATTCCGACAGCTCATGCACAGCCGCTTCGACGCTGCGCGCGCGCCCTTCAATCACCGGTTCGCCCCAGCCAACGATGCCTTCGTCGGTTTCGATTTTCAGGAACATCCAGCGCGGCGGCAGGCGATAAGTGGTCAGTTTGGTAATTTTCATCGTACAGCATCCTTATAAGCAGCAATAAATGCGCGAGCTTTCTCCACAGTGCGCGACAGCGGCTGGCCAGCGCGATAGAGATCGCTGCCCAAACCTGCGCCAATGCAGCCCGCGGCCAAAAATTCATGCAGGTTTTCTGGCGTCACGCCGCCCACCGCAAACACCGGCACTTCCGGCGGCAGCACCGCTTTCAAGGCCTTGATGTAGCCCGGACCAAACGCCGACGATGGGAAGATTTTCAGCGCCTGGGCGCCCGCTTGCAGTGCGGTGAAGGCTTCGGTGGCGGTGGCGCAACCCGCTGCAACAATCATCCCTTTCGCCACGGCCTGACGGATGACTGCCGCATCGGTATTCGGCGTCACCACCAGCTTGCTGTTAAGCGTGGCCAGTTCATCGACCTGTGCCGGATGCAAAACGGTGCCCGCACCGATCAGCGCTTTATCGCCGAAAGTCTGCACCATCGCGCCGATGCTTTTGGCCCATTCCGGGGAATTCAGCGGGATCTCAATGGCATCGAAACCCGCTTCGATTAGGGCATCCACGTGCGCTTCGGCCTCGTCTGGCGTGATGCCACGCAGGATGGCGATCAATGGCAATTTTATGTGCCAGGTCATCTGCAATACTCCTTATTCCATGCTGGAACGCGCGGTCGCCTTCCAGGGTGACTGAATCCATGCCGATAAATTGCAGCGCCTGCTGATAACGCTGCGCCAGCGCATTTCCAGCAATAATGATGATCGGTTGGCGGCGATCCGCGTGTTGCGTCATCAGCGCCACTTCATGACCAATCAGCAGGCCGGATAGGAAATCGCTGATATGGCGGCGATCGCGTGCGCCCAATACATGAGAAGCACGCACTTCAAACAGCCTGGAAAGGATCGATGCGTCGTGGCTGCCGACCGCTAAGCCCTCACGGAAAGCGGCGGCATTCTCTTCCTGTTCGGGTAAACCCGCACCGATTAGCGACTGTTTCAGCAGCAGATGATGCAGTTCGCCCGTCATCACCGTGCGGAAATCCTGCACACGCTGCTGCTCCACCTGCACCCATTTGGCATGCGTGCCAGGCATCACATACTGCATAGCGGGTTGCAGCGCGGAGGCACCTAGCAACTGTGTCTCTTCACCGCGCATCACGTTGTAGTTGTCAGCACGTTCGACGCTCAATCCCGGCACGATCCACGCTTTATCTTCAACGCGGGTCAGGCGGCTGCTGAGTTGATCCAGTGCCACAGGACAGGCCAGATAAGGCACCGTAAGCCAGCCTGCATTGCTACCGACCATGCCCGCCATCACCACCGGCACATCATTCACTGGCCAGCCGTCTGTCACACTGGCAAAGACCTCTGCAGGCGTGCGTCCGCCAAGACGCGTGACGCCCGCTTCTGACCGGCGCTCATCAACGCAGTTACCCTGCTGATAATGCCAGGCACGCAGATTGGTTGAACCCCAATCAATCGCGATATAGCTGGTCACATAATCTCCTTGAGTCGGGCGGTGGAGCTGGCGATCATCGCTTTTGCCGCCTGCTCCGCCGCATCACCATCCTGATGTCGGATGGCATCAAACAGCGCCTTGTGTTCGGCTAAGGTGCGCGGCATGTTGCCGGAATCCGCCATGTAGGTTTTCGCAAACACCGCTTTCTGTAACTGGCTGATCGCCACATTAAGCTGCTGCAATACCGGATTGTGCACCGAAGCCAGCACCGCTTCGTGGTAGCGGATATCCGCCTCATTGAATGCTTCCCGATCGAGATGATGGGCAACCATGTCGTTATAAGCCTGCTCAATCGCCGCCAAATCGTTGGAGGTCGCGCGTTCCGCCGACCAGCGCGCAATCTGCGGCTCCACCAGCACGCGCACTTCACTCATGGCGGCAATCAGCCTGGGATCTTGATCGTGCGCCAGTGCCCATTGCAGGACATCGCTGTCGAGGTAATTCCACTGATTGCGCGGGGTGACAAAGGCGCCACGGTAACGCTTCATTTCCATCAACCGCTTTGCCATCAGCGAGCGAAATACTTCGCGGATGATGTTTCGCGAGGTGCCAAAGCGCTCACACAACTCTGCTTCGGCGGGCAACGCGGCGCCCGGCACATACTTCCCTGCTACAATTTCTTCACCCAGCGTCAGGATGATGCGCTCAGTTTTGCTTAATTGTTCTTGCGTCATGATGTTCCATTCAGTGAAAGACGGTAGCCCATGAGATTACTGCTTTCGACGCGTGAAAACTAACAGACACCTCACGTCACGACGCAGATTGTAGTACTAACCAAACAGGTTGTACTACAATCTGGATCACATAATAGACAATTCATCGACGCATAAATGTGCACCCGATTAAATCAAGCTGAGTGTGAGTTGGGGCATCACTTATGACGGATCAGTGTGCCCCAGGCAGAAACTTAGAAGCTCGCTCGTTGGGTGATCATTCATGGTGAAGCAATGCGCACCGGGTGGAAACGAGACTGATCGTTCGCGGGTTCATCATTTATGAAGTATGAATAGCTGCTTCACGGAAACCGTAACGATCATTCGTCGTGTCGGCATTGATGGCGACCGATGGACATTTGCAGAATGAATTCAGAGAGGCGGACAGCAGCACGCTGCCCGCAAAAGAAAGGATTACAGCACCAGCTCTTCAATGGCATGCGCGACGCCATCTTCCATATTGGTTTTGGTCACGAACTGCGCAATGTTTTTGACTGAATCAATGGCATTACCCATCGCCACGCCGGTTCCCGCGTACTCAATCATCGCCAGGTCGTTTTCCTGATCGCCAATCGCCATCACTTCCGACTGCTGCAGGCCGAGTTTGTCCGCCAGCATTTTCACGCCGTAGCCTTTGTTGACCAGTGGATTGAGAATTTCGAGGTAGTACGGCGCACTTTTCAGGATGGTGTAGCTGTCACGGGCACGCGCAGGCAGGCCAGCAATCGCTTTATCCAGCAAATGTGGCTTGTCGATCATCATCAGTTTCGGGAAGCGAGTGGCCGGGTCCATCTCTTCTACCGCTCGGTAGCGAACCGGAATGCCGGTCAGGCTGGCTTCATGGATGGTATATTCGCTGATGTCTTTATTTGGCGTGTAGAGGAAAGATTTGTCGAATGCCTGGAAATGCACGCCGAGGTCGCGCGCCAGCTGTTCCAGATAAAGATAGTCATCAAAGCTCAGCGTTTTTTCTGCCACCACATCGCCGCTATCCGCGCTGTGCACCAGCGCACCGTTGTTACTGATGCAATACTGGCCGGGCTGCTGCATATCGAGTTCCATCAGATAGCGCTCAATGCCCACCAACGGACGACCGGTCGCCAGCACAATGGAAACGCCTTTATCACGCGCACGACCAATCGCCGATTTCACCGCCGCCGTCACTTCGTGCTGCGGGTTGAGCAGCGTGCCGTCCATATCGATCGCAATCAATTTTATCGCCATAACATCCTCGGTTAAGTCAGAGTTTGTTTAATGCTAGCGCGATTCAGCTCACATTGACCAGTTAATCGGCAACGCACGGCACTTCAGGCTATTTTGCGGTCAGCGGCTTGCGGACAAACAAGCCATAGCTCAGCGCACCCAGCATTAGCAAGCCCGCTCCCAGCAAGAACACGTTGGTAAATTTGCCGGTAGTATCCAGGATGATGCCCGTGACAATGGGTGCCATTGCTGCGCCGAGGAAGCCACCAAAGTTCTGAATCGCACCAAGGGAAGCCACCTGAGATTTTGGTGCAATATCACTGGCAAGCGTCCAAAGTGCCCCTTGTGGCATCTGCGAACAGAAGTAGCCCATGGCCAGCAGGCCAATTGCCAGTGGCGTACTATCCACGAAGGGGATCGGTGCCACGAAGCAGGCGGCCAATGCTGCGCCAGTCACAATCGGAACTTTACGCGCGGTGATTGCCCGCACACCGCGACGCACTAATCGATCGGACAGCATACCGCCCACCAGCACGCCTAAAATGCCGGCGAAGAATGGAATCGAGGCGATCCAACCAGTGGCTTTGAGACTGAAACCCAGGGATTTTTCCAGATAGCCGGGCAGCCAGGTGAGATAGACCCAAATAGTGAACATGATGGAGAAGTTGCCGATCACCATAAACCAGGTGGTGCTATGGCGGAACAGTGCGCCCCAACTGGCTTGTGCCTTCTCTTCTGGTGCAGCGACACTGCGCTGCCCGGCATGCAGCAAAGCATCTTCACGCGCTTCTGGATCACGATAAAACTTCCACCACGCCAGCAGTAATGGGATCCCCATTAAGCCAATGGCGACAAACATGCCGCGCCAGCCGAATGTCAGCAACAGTACGGTCAGAATCGGAGGGGCAATCGCATTTGCGATTTGCGAACCGGTATTGATGATCGCCGTGGGTAAGCCTCGCTCGTTATCACCAAACCAGCGATGGGTGATCTTAATGCCCGAAGTGAAAAACGGCGATTCGGCGATCCCTAACATCATGCGTAAGCCATAGAAGAAGCTGTAGCTGTTCACAAACGCCGCCAGCACAGTAAACGTGGACCATAAGCCAAGCGCCCATGAAAACATTTTCTTCGGGCCAAACTTATCCACCAGCCAGCCAGCGGGTAAATTCGCCAGCGCATAAGGCCAGAGGAACGCGGAAAGTAACAAGCCCATTTCCGTTTGAGAGAAACCAAATTCAGCGGCAATGGTGGTGTTGGCAATGCTCAGGTTGGCGCGATCAAGATAGTTAACCACCGCTGCCAACAACAGAAGGAGGACGATGCCCCAGCGCAGTTTACCTATGGTTGTAGGCTGGGTAATGGTCGCATCAGATAAGGTATGCGCAGAAGGTTTCATGACGCCTCCTGCGGTGCAGTAAACAGGTCGAGATGGATTTTAATCACTGCTTTGCGAATGCGCTGTACTTCGGGCGCGGCACAGCATGGGCGATGCACATCGTGCGGGAAAAACAGCGCGAATTGGCCAGGCGTTAAGGTAATCATCGATTCATTGATGGTGTCCTGATAAAACACCACATCTCGTTCATTGCGCAAATCTTCAGTAATGACATGCTGCGGATGCGCACGCGCCACGCCGATATTTTCACGTCCTTCCAGTAAATATTGAATATCAACATAGTTAAAGTGCGACTCCGCACGGCGCGCACTCGCCGGCTCGGTCTCCATTTCCTGCACCAGACAGAACATCTGGTTGTTGGGCAGTAAATCGTATTTCCCTGCTTCCAGCTGGCTGAAATCGGTATCCGCAATCCAGCGAATAGCCTGGTCAACTATGGGATGAAAAGCGTGGCGCTCGCGCGTCCAGTCCAGTCGATCGCATACAATCATGATGTCTTCCCGTGTCGTTATCGTTAGAGGGTTCAGGTACAGCGGGAGGATAAGCATCCTCCCTGAGAGGTGTTATTTGGCTACACGTGGCTGCCACAACGCACTGCCATCACGGATTTGATCGAGCAGCACGCTCAATCCCCAGAATTTTTCCAGCACGTTGTCTTTGTTCACCCGGCAGTGCTCACTGGCAAACGTGCCCAGTCGCTGGTGATAAATCTTGGCGTTTTTTGGATAGCCGAGCGTTTCAGTCACAGCGCTCAGCGACAGGAACAGCGACAGAGCATGGGCTTTTTCCGGCTGCTGTGCGCCATGGTGATAAAGCCAGTGATATAAGCCCGGGTGGAAGTTGGTGAACACACCGCTGAAACCTTTGGATCCCGCTTGCATCGCCGGCCAGGCAATCGCGGCATTCGCATTGATAATGGCCAGTGGCGTGCCCTGAGCCAGTTTGACGCGGCGCTCAACAGTTGGCAGATCGCAGCTCACATCTTTCAGCACCACAAAACGGCCACTATTGGCGCAGAAACTGAACTCTTCATCACTCAACAGTCGACGATATGGCGCCGGGCACTCATAAAGCCCCAATGGCATGTCTGCGGGTAACGATTCCAACAGATGATTGAGATGGGTATAGAATGCTTCGCTGCCCTGATTTTGAGGATCGAGGTGGTTGGTCACCAGGACCAAAGCATCAATCCCGGTATTGGCCATAGCCTGCAGCTCTTTAGTTTGCTCTGCCAGATCATCACTGATATGGCCTGAGGCGATAACGGGCACACGGCCTTCTACTTTCTGTACCACAAAGCGAGCCAGTTCTACTCGCTCCTCAAGGCTGAGATACTGCATCTCACTCGACTGGCACACCGCGAATAGCGCATCCATGCCCTCTTTTAAGTACCAGCTAATTAGCTTTTCCAGGCCGGGATAATCAATCTGGTTATCTGGGGTAAACGGGGTCAGCATGACCGGTACAATGCCTTCAATCTTTTTCATCATCTCTCCTGCCAGCGAAAGGCCGCTGTGATTAGTTATCTGGTTTATCGTTGTTGAAGTCGGGTCAGCACCTGCTGACGATCGGGCATGTTGCTTGCCCCTTCTCGTTCAACAGCGAGCGAAGCAAAAGCAGAGGCCCAGGTCGCCGCTTGCAGCAAGCTTTGGCCCTGAGCGAGTGCCGCCGCCAACGCGCCGTTGAAGGCATCGCCCGCGCCCGTGGTATCCACGCTGAGCGCAGGAAATGCCGGAATATGGTGAAATTGTTGGTTATCAAACAGCAGTGCACCGCGCGATCCCATGGTGATGATCACCCTCCGCGCGCCCAGTGCGACAATGGCCTGAGCAGCCGCGCGTGCGCTGGGGACATCATGGATTTCAATGCCAGACAGACGCGAAGCTTCGGTTTCATTCGGCGTGAGTACATCAATCATCGGCAGGCAGCTCACCACGTCAGGGGAAAATGGCGCAGGGTTCATAATGACGCGCACGCCCATGGTGTGTGCGAGACGGATGGCACTGCGGGTAGCTTCAAAGTTGTTTTCCAACTGCAGTAGCATCACATCCGCATCGGTTAATTCATGCGTGAGTTCAGCAATCTCTTCGTCGGTAATGGTTTTGTTGGCACCCGAATAGATGGCAATCATGTTCTCGCCATTTTCTTGCGAGACATAAATGATGGCGCTGCCCGTGGGTTCGGTATCGGTCTGATAGAGACGAAAGGAGTGAATGTCGGAAGCGGAGAGATGATCGAACGCAAACTGGCTGAATTGATCGGTACCGACTTTGGCCACAAAATGGACGCGCGTACCCGCACAGCTAGCGGCCATCGCCTGATTGGCGCCTTTACCGCCAGGCCCCAGCGTGCTGCCTAACGCCATCAGTGATTCGCCACTTTGCGGAAACTGCGCCACTTTCGCCACGATATCGACGTTAAAAGCACCAAGAATGCAGACTTTCCCCTGCTTACCGGATGACTTTATCTGGCCTTTACGTGACTGCAGGCGTTGTAGCAACACCTCAAAGTTGCCGCTTTCGCTGATGAGCTTTTCCTGCAAATTGCGGCGTAACGCAATCGCTCCACCATAGCAGCGCTGCACTAAGCCCTGCTGTGCCAGTGCACTGAGATCGGTACGAATGGTTTCTCGTGTCACGCCTAACTGGCTTGCCAATCCATTAACCGTGACCCGCTCGTGCTCATCCAGCCATTGCAAAATCTGGCTACGTCGTTCTTCCAAAAACATGCGTTTCCCTCCGTTTCGCTCGCAAGCGTAAGGGAGACAACTGTTTATGAAAGTGATGCGGATCTCAGCACTCGGGAAAAAACGGAAGCAAACAAAAGCGAATGCAGATGTTTTTCAAGGAAAAAGAAGATTGTCAGGCGGATAACAAAATAGGGGGAATAAAAAACCCTTCCCGATTGGGAAGGGTTGATGTGACAAATCAGATATCGATGTTAGCGGCTTTCAGCGCGTTCTCTTCGATGAAGGCGCGGCGCGGTTCAACCGCATCGCCCATCAGCGTGGTGAACAGCTGGTCAGCCGCGATGGCGTCTTTGATGGTGACGCGCAGCATGCGGCGGCTGTCTGGATCCATGGTAGTTTCCCACAGCTGCTCTGGGTTCATCTCGCCCAGACCTTTATAGCGCTGGACTGACAGACCACGGCGCGACTCTTTCACCAGCCACTCAATTGCCTGCTCGAAGCTGGTCACTGGCTGACGGCGATCGCCACGTTCGATAAACGCATCTTCTTCGATCAGGCCGCGCAGCTGCTCGCCCAGACCACAGATTTTGCGGTATTCCGGTCCATCAATGAACTCGGTGTCCATCGGATAGTCGGTATCAACGCCGTGCGTACGCACACGCAATACCGGTTCGAACACGTTCAGTTCGCTGTTGGTGCGTACGTGCGCCATATAGCTGCTGCCGTGCGCTTCGCGCTCGCTCAGGTATGCGACTAAACCTTCAATCCAGCCTTTAACTGCGGCTTCATTGCTGAGATCGCTGAGGGTTGGATGGTAGATCAGGCCACGCAGCATTGCCGTTGGGAAGCGACGTTCCATACGCTTGATCATGCGCTGGGTGCTGTTGAAATCACCCACCAGATTTTCCAGCGGCTGGCCGCCGAGCGCCGGTGCGCTGGCGTTGGTGTGCAGTGTTGCGCCATCCAGTGCGATAGCGATCTGGTACTGATCCATCGCTTCGTCATCTTTAATGTATTGTTCCTGCTTGCCTTTCTTCACTTTGTACAGTGGCGGCTGAGCAATATAAACATGACCACGCTCGACGATTTCCGGCATCTGACGATAGAAGAAGGTCAACAGCAGCGTACGGATGTGCGAGCCATCGACGTCGGCATCGGTCATGATGATGATGCTGTGATAACGCAGTTTATCCGGGTTGTATTCGTCGCGACCAATACCACAGCCGAGTGCGGTGATCAGCGTCGCCACTTCCTGAGAGGAGAGCATCTTGTCGAAACGCGCTTTCTCCACGTTGAGGATTTTACCTTTCAGCGGCAGGATCGCCTGGTTCTTACGGTTACGTCCCTGCTTGGCAGAGCCGCCCGCTGAGTCCCCTTCCACAAGGTAAATTTCAGACAGCGCAGGGTCACGTTCCTGGCAATCAGCCAGCTTGCCCGGCAGACCAGCCAAGTCCAGCGCGCCTTTACGACGGGTCATTTCACGGGCGCGGCGCGCCGCTTCACGTGCACGCGCGGCATCGATAATTTTGCCAACCACGATTTTCGCGTCTGACGGGTTTTCCAGCAGGTATTCGCTCAGCAGTTCGTTCATCTGCTGCTCAACCGCGGATTTCACCTCAGAAGAGACCAGTTTGTCTTTGGTCTGTGAGGAGAACTTTGGATCCGGCACTTTCACCGAGACCACAGCAATCAGGCCTTCACGCGCATCATCACCGGTGGCGCTGACTTTGGCTTTTTTGCTGTAGCCTTCTTTGTCCATATAAGCGTTCAGCGTACGCGTCATTG
>NZ_DAMDQC010000056.1:0-25587 GCF_032082325.1 Pantoea sp. CTOTU50773
TTCAGTGATATCGAGAATTTGATGGCAAATGGCGCGCGCGGCTTCACCATCCCGCTGGCAAATGGCATTGAAGAGATCGCGGTGTAACGGGAAGGAGTCGGCAAACAGTGCCTGCTCCGGTGGCGATTCAAAAAAGGCGTGCATGCTGTCGTAGATGCCGTTGAGCATTTGCAGCAGAAGGGGGTTGCCTGAAGCGCGATAAATGCTGGTGTGAAACGCCCAGTCTTCGGCACCGGCTGAGCCGACCGCCAGATGCACGCGCTCCATTTCAATCAATCGCTGTTCGATTTCCAGCAGGTCTTCGGCGCTTGCACGCTGTGCAGCGAGCACACAGGATTCTGATTCGATAATGCGACGGACCTCCAGCGCGTGCAGCATATTGGCGGAGTCATTTTTGAATCGCAGCGAGAGAAAGCTGTCGTTGATGCCGACATCTGCCTGCAAAAACGTGCCGCTGCCTTTCTTACGCAGAATGATGCCCAGTGCTTCCCAGCGTTTTAACGCCTCACGCACGGTGTTGCGGCTCACCCCGAGTTTTTCCGCCAGCTCGCGTTCAGGCGGTAAGCGACTCCCCGGCTGCGCGCCGGATTGCGCCATAAAACGCGTGAGTGCATCAAGAATCAGCGTGTCACTGCGCGGTGTGGTTATCGGTTGAAGCTCAAAAGGAGATTGCATAGCGCGGCCTTAATTGGTCCAACATCTCTACCAATTTCATAGCAAGGCGCGTGCCATTATTTTTATGCCTGATTTAATTGACATTTCTGGGCAGTAATAAGCAGGAGATCTGAGTTTTACTGGTGCAAGGCGAAAAAATATGCACCGGGATGTCACAGCGAGGATATAAAAAAGGCGCGAATTAACGCGCCATTTATAAATGCGGAAATAAATTAGCTGGCATCAAAAATCACATACAGTTTACGCATCGTGTTTTCAATTACCCAGGTCCCTTCAGTATTGGCTTCGAAGAAAAAGGAATCACCCGGTTTAAAATTTAGGGTTGCTTCGCCATCAGGAGTAAATGAACCTGTGCCGTTAAGAAAATGCATAATTTCAGCCTGTTTCACTGAGCGACGATAGGAACCTGCTGCGCATTCAAATATGCCCGTATCGATATCTTCTTTGCCGGGAATCACTTTCTGGATACCGGAAAGGGCAATAGTGCCGCTGCCCGGTAAGCCTTCCACGCTGCCCCAGGGTTCCATTGTTTCAATTAACGCTGGCTGTTCAATTTTTTGCACCTTCATCAGTTCTTTTTCCTGTAAGCAGTGACAAATAGCACTCACCACAATGGCAAAGTGCATTGGGGAAAAACTCAATTCAGATTAAGCGATTGCAGTAAAACCTGAGGGGACTTATTGCCTTGCGAATAACATATTTGAATGATTATTCGCACGGCTTTGGCAGAAACTTTTGTTTCCTCACCATGCTTCACGCTGCAAGTGGGGGGCGGCGTCCATTCACCCCCGATCAGTCATCTGAGTCGGTTCCAGGCGACGCCTGCCTGCACTTTGAAAGGGGGTGAGAGCGCCGCCTAACTCAGCGTTTGGCAGCATGAGCAGGGCTGCGCAACGGTGTTACCCAGAACACGGCGCAGGAAATCTTGCGTGCGCGCTTCTTGTGGTCGCAGTAACAGGTTGTCAGCGGGACCTTGTTCTACAATCTGTCCGCTGTGCAGGAAGCAGACGCGATCGGCCACTTCACGCGCGAACTGCATCTCATGGGTGACCACGATCATGGTCATCCCTTCACGGGCGAGATTGCGCATGACCTGCAGCACTTCACCCACTAATTCGGGATCAAGCGCGGAGGTGGGCTCATCAAATAAGATCGCTTTGGGCTGTAGGGCCAGCGTGCGGGCAATCGCCACGCGCTGTTGCTGTCCGCCAGATAACTGGGCTGGCCATGCATTGATTTTCTCAGCCAGACCTACCATTGCCAGTAAGTCTTTGGCGCGCTTTTCCGCCACGTTGCGAGATTCACCGTTGACGTGAATCGGACCCTCCATCACGTTTTCCAGCACGCTGCGATGCGGGAAAAGGTTGAAACGCTGAAACACCATGCCAATCTGACGCCGCAGGTCGTTAATGCTCTTGTGCTTGTTGTTGACGCGCTGGCCCAGTACGGTGATATCGCCGCCTTCATAGGTTTCAAGGCCGTTGATGCAGCGCAGTATGGTTGATTTACCTGAACCCGAAGGGCCAATCAGGCAAACCACTTCACCTTCGCTGACCTTGAAACTCACGCCTTTCAGCACCTCAATGGGGCCGAATTTTTTGTGTACCTCATGAATTTCAATCATCTTAAGCCCCTTTCATCTGACGTTTTTCCAGCTTCTTGGTGAGTGCCAGCAGCGGCAGGCAAAGCACCAGATACAGCAGTGCCACCAGCGTGTACACCGTGGTGTTATCGAAGGTTGAGGCAGCAATCAGCTGGCCCTGACGTGTCATTTCCGTCACCGCAATGGTCGAGGCAAGCGCAGAGTCCTTGAGCATCATCACGAGCGTATTGCTGAACGGGGGTAAGGCAACATGGAAAGCCTGAGGCAGCACCACGCGGCGCATGGCTTAGCCATAACTCATGCCCATTGATCGCGCGGCTTCAAGCTGCCCGCGATCAACCGATTCAATGCCGGAACGAAATATTTCTGCGATGTAAGTGGAAAAGCAAAAGGCGATACCAATAACACTGGCCTGAAACGAGGTG
Organism: Pantoea sp. CTOTU50773; assembly: GCF_032082325.1. Taxonomy (NCBI): domain Bacteria; kingdom Pseudomonadati; phylum Pseudomonadota; class Gammaproteobacteria; order Enterobacterales; family Erwiniaceae; genus Pantoea; species Pantoea sp. CTOTU50773. Next base: position 2,704 of record NZ_DAMDQC010000056.1, read on the forward strand.
AGGGTGATGCCAATATCCGGGAAGACAAAGTAGATATAAAACAGCACCACAATCATCGGCAGACCACGCGTGATATTAATGATGGTGGCGATGGGCCATGAAATGATTTTCCACGGACACATTTTGGCTGCGGCAAAAATCAACCCTAATGGCGTACTGATTATCAGAGACAAAAGGGTGATATAGATCGTCATTTCAGCCCCTTTCAATAAAAAGGGCAGATACTGGTGGATGCTGCTCCAGTCCATTTTGTTCTCCTGGCTTGTAGTGTCACCCTAAAATCAGGCGATAAATTCATTATAATGAATATCGTTGATAGCAAATCGCTGTCAATCTTTACTCTCATGACAGAGATAGCATTTACTTATTACGCTCATACGAACAAGCTATAGGTGTGATATTTAGTGAAATCAAAGGCTTTATTGTTAATTTGTGAGTTGGCGCATTTTCATTAAATAAATCGTTGACAGCAGGTGTGCAATTTTCATTATAGTGAAAAAGAGCATTATCCCTTTCATTGCACCCAGGAGTGAGCCATGTTTGCCATTCGTTCCCCGTTGATGATCCTCGGCCTCACGGCTGCGTTGAGTTTCAATGCCAGTGCAGCGGTGTTAACCGCGGGTTCACCGCCATCGAGTGCACCCACTACCTTTCTCAATACCCAAACGGGCAAGATTGAGGGTTTTATGCCGGATGTGGCCGCAGAAGTGGCTAAACGTGAGCATTTGGACATCCAATACAGCGCAATCCCTTTTTCCACGCTGATACAATCTGTTATTGCCGGAAAGATTGACATGATAGTGGCGGGAATGACACCGACTGAAGAGCGCGCGAAACGTATTACGTTCTCTCAACCGGTGACGGCTTTTGGCGCGGGATTGATCGTGCGGGATGACAATAAAAAAGCGTATAACTCCTGGCAGGATCTTAAGGGTGAAGTGGTAGGCACCATGGCCGGTACCGATTATACCCAAAGCCTGATGGCCAGCGGTATTGCGAAAGAAGTGAAGGTCTACGACAGCCCTGCGGATATGACGCGAGATTTGTCACTGGGTCGCGTGGCGGCCGGATTAAATGACTATCCGATATTAAAAGCGCAGGAAAAAGCCGGTGGACTAAAAGGCATGCATGTAGTGGACGGTTATAAACCGGAGCATGTTTCCCCCATGGCGTTTGGCGTGAAGAAAGGCAACGATGCGTTAATGGCGCAGATCAATAGCGCGTTAACCAGCATGAAAGAGGATGGCACGTTGCAGACGATTAAAACCAAATGGGGCATGCCCTGATTGATGACACCCTTAAGCACAGCTGACAGGGATGCGAATGGAATTCAGCCGATGAAAAAAGAATCGATCATCAAAGGGGAGTCAGGCGCGCAGGAAGCGGATATCGGCTCCCGCGTAAAACGTGTGCGCAAGGCGCGGAATATGACCATTACTGAATTGGCGCTGCTGGCGAATGTCTCCGCTGGCGCGATCAGTCAGATCGAACGCAATCTGACGAATCCGACAGTGCGTGTGCTGGAACAACTGCGTCTGGTCTTAAAAGTCCCCCTTTCGGCCTTTCTGGAAGAGGCCGAAGCTCACACTCGTGGTGCTGAGCATTATGTCCGGCGCGCAGCGGAACGCCCGCACTTTAACGTGGGTAAACAGGGCATTTCTAAACAGATGCTTTCTCCCTCGGGCGACCATGATTTGCAGTTCATGTTCATCAATATCCCGGCAGGCGTGCACTCCGCTGAGATGTTAATGGGGAAGGGGGAAAAAGCAGGCTTAGTGATGGCGGGTGAACTGACGCTGGAGATTGACGGTGACACCGTGCTTTTGACACCCGGTGACAGTTTTCAATTTCAGAGCCATCTCCCGCACAACATTTTTAACCCGACGTCCAGTGACGCGACTGTGTTGTGGATCATGCATATTTCCTCTGAGCAACATTTATAAAGGTCAGGATTGAACATCATGCGCATCAACGTGAATACCGTAGCAGACAGTGAAACTTTCCCCAGCGCGGTGGATGTCATCGTCATCGGCGGCGGGATTATTGGTACTTCCGTCAGTTATGAACTGGCAAAGCAGGGCGTTTCCGTGGCGCTGTTTGAAAAAGGCGTGATTGGCGGTGAGCAGTCGGGACGCAACTGGGGCTGGGTTCGCCAGCAGAATCGCGATCTGTATGAGCTGCCGATGGCGATACGCAGTTTGCAGCGTTGGGAAGCGTTGAGCGGCGAAATCGGACTCGATCTTGGCTTTAGCCGCCAGGGAATCACCTACGGCACGCTGAGTGAAGCGGATGTGGCGCGCTGGGAAGCCTGGGGCAAGCAGGCGAAACAAATCGGCTTTGTTAGCCACTTATTGACGGGCAAAGAGACGCGCGAGCGCATTGGTGAACAGGCCCAATGGGTGGGCGGCGTGTGGTCACCGAGCGATGCGCGTGCCGAACCCTCCATGGCCGCCCCGGCCATCGCCACGGGCGCGAAAAATCTGGGTGCTTCAGTACATCAAAACTGCGCGGTGCGTGGATTGGATATCAGCGGCGGGCGCGTCACCGGCGTATGGACCGAGCGTGGCTTAGTGAAAGCGAACCGGGTGATCTGCTGTGGCGGTGCCTGGAGTTCCCGCTTCTGCAAACAGTACGGTGTTGAACTGCCGAGCGCCAATATCTTGGGTACGGCGTTTAAAACCACAGCCGCACCGGAAGTGATCAAAGGGTGTCTGAGCATCGGCGGATTATGCATTCGCCGTCGTCAGGATGGCAGTTACACCGTGGCACTCTCCGGTCGTGGGCAGATCGACCTGGCTCCGCAAAATATCCGCTATGCCACCAAGTTTTATCCGATGTATCGCAGCAAAATTGCCAAAAAACTCAAAGTGCGTATCAACGGCTCTTTCTTTAATGGCCCGGAAGCTGCGGGTTCCTGGTCAAACCGGGGCGTATCGCCGTTTGAAAAGATTCGTGTGCTCGATCCCGCCGGCGATCCTGCGATTGTGCAGGAAGCGATGCAGATGCTGGTACAGTTTTACCCTGAGCTTAGCGGGATCAAAGTCGATCATGCCTGGGGGGGCTGGATCGACACCACGCCTGATCTGGTGCCAGTGATTGATGAGATGGATACGGTGCCGGGCCTGTTTATCGCCTCAGGCTTCAGCGGCCACGGTTTCGGCATCGGTCCAGGTGCGGGCTTATTGTGTGCGCAGATGGTGAATAACCAACCGCTGTTTACGGATGCTGAACCTTACAGTCTGGCGCGCTTTGCCAAAGGTAATGAGATTCGCGAACCGCAGATGATGTAAAAGCCTGCCAGGTACTGACCGATCGTGGCATCGTTAAAAGTGAAAGGCGGCCTTCAGGCCGCCTGAGCATCGCTGGTGGGTGATAACCTAAACATCCAGTCGATGAATGACATTCACAAACTCATGCACACCACTATTTATTTCTCGCAGGCTGCGTGACAGCACGCTGATTTTATCCTGCTCGGTCACCACGAACTGTTTCACTTCGCCTAACTGTTGCTCCATCTGATGAATCAGCATGGCGTTGTGCTCCACGACTTGAGTGATCTTTTTGGTTGCGCTGGAGGTGGAAGCCGCCAGACGCCGCACTTCATCCGCTACCACACTAAATCCACGCCCCGCTTCACCCGCGCGCGCGGCTTCAATCGCGGCATTTAACGCCAGGATATTGGTTTGTGAAGCAATCAGATTGATGGTTTCTACCACTTCGTTGATGCTTTTCGCCGAGGCATTTAACTGGGTGCCAATATCGGTGGCGGCATTGACTTGTACTGCCACCAGACCTGAGTTGCGGATGGTTTCATCCAGCACTTCGTTGGCGTTATCCGTTATTTGCGAAGTTTGTTCTGAGGTGGTGAGGGCAATATCAGCGACCCGTTTTGCCGCTTCAACCCGCGTGGTGATATCGGAAGCAATTTTGATCACCTTGTACACTTTGCCGTCGGCATCAAACACCGGATTGTAGCTCGCCTCCAGCCAGATACGTTCGCCCGCGGCGGTCTTACGCTCAAAGCGCCCGACAAAGTGTTGCCCCTTAGCGATTTTGCGCCAGAACTCGGGATTTTCCCGATAAAAGTTATCGAAACAGAACAAGCGATGATGCTGACCGACAATCGTTTTAAGCTCGTAACCCATGTGTGTCAGGAAATTCGCGTTGGCTGTCAGAATATGACCATCGGGCGTGAATTCAATGACGGCCATGGAGCGGTCGAGAGCGGTGATCACTGCCTCTTTATGCTCAAGTTCTTCATGTCGGGCAGTGATATCACTGGCGACTTTAATCACCTTATAGACTTTGCCTTTATCATCGCTCACCGGGAAGTACGTTGCGCTCAGGTAGAAACGTTGGCGTTGTTTATTAAAGCGCTCAAAAATTCCGGTGACGGATTCACCTGAGGCCAACGTCTGCCAGAAAGCAAAGTACTCCGATGACTGGCTGTAGGCCGGGCTGCAGAAAATGCGATGATGCTGTCCCTGAATCTCATGCAGGCTGTAGCCGGTCACCTCAAGGAATTGCGGATTGGCGCTGAGGATTTCACCGCTGGGCGAAAACTCAATCCATGCCACATGTTGTTTGATTGCATTGATATCTTTGAGTACATCGCCACTTTTATAAAATGGCAGAGAAAGGCTGGATTTCTTCACCCCAAACATGTGTGACCTCAGGCGATATTATGTCATTGAACATAATGCGTGCAGCGTTTGCCGCTCCGCTGAATTTCCTCAGCTGAACACTTTTCTTGCGATGTGCTTCTCTGCGCGTACGCAGGCTGGGTGTATTGAGTTTTGGTTGCCTGATGTTGTGGTAAACGGACCGGTTACGGTCCGCTTTGATAAAGGTAGCTTAATTATCGGCGCGGTTTCCAGAACATTTAACTAAAATGCATGAAAAAGCGTGTCACTTGCCAGACTGCGGATAAGCAAGGGTTTTCAACCGATCATTTGGTGGTCGCGAGGCGATAATGCCAATCACGCCACCCGCGATCAGTGCCACCGCCACCACCAGTAAACCTGAATGATAACTGTGGGTCATATCCTTGAGTTTTCCCAGTACGGGTGGCAATCCCAAACCGACAAATGAGAGGAAAAGTAAACTCATACCCACAAGCAATTTATCGCGCCACACCCCTGTATGGCGCGAATAAATGCTGCTTAATGCAACTGTTGCGCAATCGCGCTGTACATCAGAGCCGCTTCGAGTGGCTGCGCGCTGAAGGAGGGTTCAGCCTGAGGCCAGGTTGACCATTGTACGATGACCAGGTTTTCTGCACGGTTAACCATAATGATTTGCCCATAAATGCCCAGAGCCCATAGTGAGTGCTTCAGCCCCTCTGCTGCAGTGGGCACGACATGTTGTGCATTGGCGGGGATAGCATTATTCCACCATTGATAACCGTAAATACCCTCCGGATGGGCCGCACTGACAGAGTCTTTTGCCTGTGTCCATGTTGCTGCGTCATTCACCCAATTGTCAGGCAAGATTTGCTTACCATCGGGCAGGCGACCTTCGTTGAGGATAAATTCACCAAAGCGACCCCAATCTTCCAGCGTGGCGTTGAAACCATGAGCACCCACGTCATGCTTTCCTGATTGGTAAGCATGCCAGACGCCATCACTGGCCATGCCATTGGGTTGCCATACGGTTTGCTGCAGGTAAGCCGCCAATGACTTGCCTGTTGCCCGTTCCAGCACATCCCCCAACAACCATGCGCCACCGGAAGAGTAAGACCACTGTTCACCCGCAGGATGCGCGCGTTTCAGATGAGAGACGATATTACGCACACAGGCATAGGCGCCAGCTTGCGCTTCGCACTGGGTCAACTGCGCAAAGTCAGAGTTCGGATTAGTGTAATCCTCATTCCATGCCACGCCGGAAGTGTGCTGGATGAGCTGTTTAAGGGTTACGCCATCCCATGCGGTTCCCTTCAGTTCGGGTTCATATACAGTGATGTTGTCATCCAGTGAATGAATTTTTCCCTGCTTGATAGCGATGCCCACCAGTGTAGACACCACCGATTTACCCACTGAGCGCGAGGTCCACAGGGTGGTGTCGGTATTACCTTCGGCAAAATATTTGTAGGCGACTTTGCCGTTTTTCAGCACCAGCATGCCCGCGACATTTTCACGTTTTAAGTAATCAGCGAGGTGATAGGTGTGGCCATTAACCTGATACTGCGCATCGACTAACAGGTTATTGGGACGCGCCAGTGGCTTCGCTTGCCCATGATGAAACACATCTCCCGCATAATTTCGGTAATCATTACGGAAACCGACTACTCGATCTTTTTGACTCCAGCTCAGCATCTGGTGAGGGTCAGGTAACTGATGATCAAAGGGGGCAGGACAGGGCGTGAGCGCCACGCCATCGCACTCTGTCGCAGCAGTTGCATAGCTACTCACAGCTAGTGAGAGAGAAAACAGCAGGGGTTTAATCACGGTGTGACGTTGCATGAAAAGTGCCTTTGTAGTGCAGTTAAGAGTGCGGCGAGTATAGAAATCTATGGGGCGAGGTTAAAATCACCCCATGGGGGAAATTCCCCCCCCAAATGTTAGACATAGGATTTCAGATGAATGCGCTGCGCTATTCCTTTTCACAAATTGAAGCCTTTGCGGCGATTGCAGAGTTCGGCACGGTTTCCCGTGCAGCAGAGAAACTGAGGAAAGATCGCACCACCGTGCGCGATCTCATCGATTACCTGGAGGATGCCCTTGGCTACTCGTTGTTTGAGCGTGAAGGGCGCAAATTGGTGCTGACATCCAGGGGGGAGCAGTTACATCGTCAGGCGCATTTGCTGGTGCGTCAGGCTCATGCATTTGAAGCTTTCGCGCAGACCTTGCCGGAGTCGCGCACGCAGCAAATCACGCTGGTGTATGACCCTTTTGTCCCGCAGTTATTTTTGCAGGCATTCATCAGTGAGTGCAGCAGGGCGCAGGTGCAATTAACTCTCTGGTGTGCTTCGCGTTTCGAAGCTGAGAGTGCCCTAAAATCGGGCAAGGCCGACCTGGCAATTTGTCAGGCAGTGAATCGTTCGTTAGGTAATGAGATGGAGTGGAGCGCGTTAGGTGCCATTGAACTGAACTTTTATGCGGCGACAGCATTGTTCGCTCATCAAGATTCACCTCTGACGTTGCTAAACCTCGCCCTGGAACCGCAATTGGTAATGCATGCGCATGCTGATGAACAAATCACGCACCGTCTGCAAATTTCGGGACAGTCACTGTTTGTGAACGAGCGAACCATGTTGCAGTCTCTGATGGAGCAGGGGCAAGGTTGGGGATTTCTACCAACGCATTTTCAGGCGCAGAAATGGCATCAGGTGCAAGTTTTGCCAACTGAGGTGGGGCATCAGGGACTCAATATCACTCTGGTGGCACTGTGGGCGCCGGGAGCGAGAAGGCACCAGGTCGTTAATGATGTGGTGGTTAAATTGCAACGGCTGTGGCAGCAGTACGGGGCATTCTCTTCCTGATAAGAGCCGTGAGTGGCGCTCCACGGCTCTGAGGATAGCATCAGGGCAGCGACTTAGCGGATTCTATAATTTCAACCGGCCCATGGTTATCGCAATGATCACCGTGTGGATGATGCAGATGCCCATCAACCAGGTAGTCCACATGGTCGCCATGCGGTACGGCTTCATGCCCACATCCGGGCCCATGAACATGTCCTGGTTCATGACCACTGCAATGGTGGTCTGGCGTGCATTGATCGGGATTGTGCGCATTCACCGGTAATACATGTTCATCAACATGATCTCCGTGTGGATGATGAAGATGGCCGTCGTGCAAGTAATCGATATGTCCTTCATGGCGAATCGCGGTATGACCACAGTGCGCACCATGTTGATGGTCATGATGTTGGTGATGCTGCTCTTTACAATCACTCATTTACTGACTCCATATCCAGAGATGTGGCGCAAATTGCGGTTGCCGGATCCTTGCCCGGCAACCCATAACTATAGATCAGTCCTTCCTTCATGAGAGACGTGCGATAGTGTGAGCGAGGTTAAATTCCTAAAAATACTCGCAGTAATCTTATGTATGCAAACTGGTATTACCTTCCCTGACTGACTACACCTTAAACGTCCTTGTTATCTCCTTAACGTCTTTTCGCATCCTTGATGCGACCTTATTGACTTGTGTTGCTGCGGTGTCATGCGCAAGTCACATCTTTTACGCGTCAGGCACAAACCGTCTGACTCATCACGGAGTGGATGATGAAAAAACGCAAATCCGCACTTTCCCTTGTCGCGATAGCGACCATAAGTACCCTGCTGGCAACACCTGACGCTGAGGCGTGGGACAGCTTAACGGTTTTTGGTGATAGCCTGAGCGACGGTGGCAATGTTGGGCGTTTTACCGCCGACGGCGCGCAGCATCCGCTGTACGCTGAAATTTTGGCAACGCATCTGGGTGAAAATCTACTGCCTTCCGATTTAGGGGGCAGTAACTATGCCCAAGGTGGTGCTGTTGCGGTACCTGCTTTGGATCCTGATTTGAACACCCAGGACCAGCTGGCGACCTATCTGCAATCCACCGGTGGGCGCGCTGACAGCAACGGCTTGTACATTCATTGGGTCGGTGCAAATGATATTGCCGCCGCCGTCACCAATCCGCTCACCGCACGTGAAACCATTAGCAACAGCGCAGTTTCTGCGGCTTCCCAGGTCAAAACGCTACTGGATGCGGGCGCGGGAGCGGTCATCGTGCCCAATGTTCCGCAATTGGGGCTGACGCCCTACATGGTGCAGATCGTCTTGAGTACGTTTGGAACATCAGCCATGGTCGCGGCTTTTCAGTCGCTCGATAACGCTGCCACACCGGATGCTGCCGCCCGTCAACAGGCGGTGAAAGAGGCCTTTACAGCCGCCGCCGGACAAATTTTGGGCGACCCCACGGCGCGTGACGTATTGGCTCAACAGCTTTACGACGCCTGGCAAGCACTCAGTACTCAGGTGACAGCCTTGTCCGATGGCTACAACCAGCAGGAAGAGGCCCAGTTGGCCGCGTTGAAGGGCAATATCGTTCGGGTGGATATCGCTGGACTGTTTAGTGAGGTGGTCGCAAACCCGGGACGTTATGGTTTGACCAACACCATCGGCATTGCCTGTCCGGTGGGCACCTCTGCAGATGAATGCCACTCCTCTGATGCCGGTTTTAGTAGCGCACAAGCGTATCTGTTTGCCGATCGCCTGCATCCCAGCCCGGCAGTGCACGCTATGCTGGCAGATTATATTCAATCGATTCTCGATGCTCCTGCACAGGTCGCGGCACTGTCGCAATCCACACTGCTGATGGCGCGCGACATGCATAATACACTGGATGGGCATTTGCAACAGCAGCGCCAGCAACCGGCCAGCGCGGGACAGTTCACGGTGTTTGGTGGCTATGCCGGGCAGCACGTCGATTATCAAGGTGATGACTGGAGCGACGGTGATGCAAACACCACTAATCTGACGTTGGGGATCGGCTATCAATTGACCGATAACTGGCAAACGGGTTTGTTGTTCTCAAACAGCAATCAGCGCATGGATCCCTCATCAAACTATGACTACAAGCTGCGCGGTAATCTGGTGGCGCTCTACAGTCAGCTCACCTTATTCGATCAAGGCTGGATCAACGCCGATCTCCATTATGCCGATCTCGATTTCGACAGTATCGAGCGTAACATCAACATCGGCCCTGCCACCCGGACTGAACAAGGCAACAGCAGCGGTAAATTACTGGGCATGCGGATACAAAGCGGCTGGGATTTACCCTTGGGGAACCATATCACGACCGGCCCGGTAGTCAGCTATGCGTTGGATTATGGTCGCGTGGGTGGCTATCAGGAAAATGGCAACACCAGCACCTCGATGCGCTTCTCTGATCAAACGCTTCACTCACAGATCGGTTCAATTGGCTGGCGCGTCGATAGCCGGCAGTGGGTGGTCAATCCGTGGGCTCAGGTCAGTTATAACCATCAGTTTGGTGACACGGATGCCACCGTACGCGCGGGTTTGAAATCCACCCAGACCTCTTTTGAGCGGACGGTGGCGGCTGGGGATAAAAACTGGCTGGATGTGGCGGTCGGTGCCAATGTGCCGTTGGGCGATACGGTCAATGCCTTTGCTGGCGTGTCTACCGTCGCCAGTAACAGCGATTACCATCAGGTGACCTGGAACGTCGGGGTTAATGCCACATTCTAGGATGATGTGCCAGCAAGTCGTGGCTTGCTGGCACCGTTTTAGCTTCACTTAACCTTAATAAATAAGTGAATGAATCAGTTACCGGCTTAAGGTATTCGATCGGAATCTTGCGTAGATTGCTCAATTTTTGGGGCCGCGATAAGCAATAATGTGCCTGCGATTATTCTGTAAAACCCCGCCCTTACCGCTGCGCTTTCTTTCTGCAATCATTATCTTGGTTAATTCCATTTATCTGTTGGATGTTTAACGCCTCTAATTACACTGGCACACATCAACATATTAACTATCAGCTACTTATACTGCATGGGGGCAGTTATTTTCTCTTAATATTTAAGGGGTACACCATGGTTAATGCGTCCAATAACACCACGCCACAAAATGCCGTCAACGCCGCAACGGGTACCGTTGTGCAGTTAAAAACCATTGATGAATTACGTGCTACAGAACCGACATCCGCCGGGGAAATTGCGTCGGTGCTGGAGTACACCAAAGGCAGTAAAATGGGCGGCGGGGTGTTTGTGTATGACGCGACCGATACCACCAGCCCAGACGATGGTGGAATTGTCTTTATCGCGGCAGGCAATAAACGCTGGAAGCGAGTGATTCAGGATTACAGCACCGTCACCGTATTGGATTTTGGTGCTATAGCCGACGGTAAAACGGATTGTATCGAGGCAGTAAAACGTATGTTTACCTGGTCACAGCGTGTGCTGCCTGCTGCCGGTATCCGTTTTACCGCCGGGGTATTTAGCATGTCTACTTTCGACATCTCAGACAAAGAGATTAACCGTTTTAAAGTTTCAGGCGCCAATGTCAATTTTGGCTACTTTCCGACAACCACGTTAGTTTTCAATTGGGAGACCCAGCCCCGAGGGCTCCATTTTTTCAAAGTGAATGCGCGCTATGCAGAGATATCAGGCATTGTGGTAAAAGGCATGAGTTCAAATAACGGCGGAGACGGCGGTACCGCATTTAATAAAGTCGGTTTTTACGCCAACATTATTACTGGCGGGCAGTTTCTGCGCGTGAGCAGTATGGAGTTTCGCTATCTGGGCGGACGAGCGCTGGATCTGATCGATACGCTGGATTGTAAGATTGATCAGTTTTATTCAAGAGGCTGTCAGGACAGCATTGTGTATGCGCGCTGGTCCGATCGTGCAGCAGGTGCCTGGGACCACAGCACGGCCATTGAATTATCCAACTTCAATTTGCAAGAAAATACCCTAAAGCCGGTGTTGGATTTACCGCGCTGCACCCAATCCTTTATTCGTAATGGCTGGATTGAACATTCAGAATTCGCCGGGGATTTAACTAATGGTCAGTGGGTGATAGAGGGGTTGGCGATTGAATCAACGACTAACCCGTTAAAATTGGGCTATTGCCGCGCGTTGATCATTCAGAAAAGTATTCATAATCAAAGCGCCGGGTTTGATTACAGTACCGCAGGTATCGAACCCTGGTCACTGCTGGCGGAGGGTGACCGCGGAGTCATGGAAATATCGGATTGGGGTGCCATCATTCAGGGCTCGCTAAACTACGATTATATTACCTCGCAACACCATATGGATAACCGTAGCGATAAAGAGAAATGGTTCTACATTGGCGAATTTAATTTCTCCGATGAAGGGACGCAGATTCACGTGCGTGTGGTGGGGGGACATCGCAAATATTATCGCAAAGCGCCACGCAAACTCAGTACTCTGGACGAACGCCTGAAGGAGTCGCCAATATTTACCTTCAAGCGCGCAAGGATGGCAGTACCGTTGGTAGTTGGTATGGCGAAGGTTCCTGCCCGGTGACGAAAGTGCACATTGAAGGCGGTGCCACCCGTACGAAGCTCTACGTTAAATTGGCGCAATACACCGGTTTTGCTACCGCGCAGGTGGAAACGAACGGCAAGGATCGGTATAAAGCGGGATTGTGTTTCATCTTCCGTAAAAGCTATACCGCCTGTTCAGATGCTGATGAGAAAAAACTGGACGCCGCACCTGTGGTGGCTTTCGAACAACACTGGATTGGCAATGAAAAAGTGGGGATAGGCTACAACAACGACAAAGAGTTGCTGTTGAACGGGACGCTTATTCTGGGTAAGCCCGAAGAGTACGAGCCGGGTAAGTGGCGTACTCGGCGTTATTTAAAAGTTCGGGTTAATGGTGATGAATGGAGCATTCCATTAAATAGTGCAACTGAGCCGTTTGTCTAAAGAGCAGCCAGCAACGTCTGTTGCTGGCGTAGTTTTCATCTCCGTATGTTGGATGAGATATACCGGAAAAATCGGTTGTAAGTTGCTGTAGAAATTAACTTCCCCAACGGCTGCGTAAATAATTCACCGCCTGCTGAGTTTGCGGTTGGTTAAGGTAGTTTTCGCGGAACAGAATAGTGCCGTTAATTTGTGGCACAGATTCATTGAGGTCCAGCTGTTTTTTCAGTTCCGGCACACCGCCATTAATGGTCCAGTCTGGCTCCATCTTGGAGGTTTCACCGACTTTATACAGCGCTACACCGATATAGAGCCGGGTGTGCGTGGGTTTGACTACATTGGCCCACCAGTTCGCGAGCACATCATAACGTGCAGCCTGGCGTGAAAATGGCCAGTAGATCTGTGGCGCGATGTAATCTAACAGGCCCATCTGCACCCATTTGCGTGTATCGGCGTAAGATTCGTCGTAGGCCGCCGCGCCGCGCGTGTCTGAGCCTGCGGGATCGTGGGATACGTTGCGCCACACACCAGCGGGGCTGACGCCGAATTCGACATTCGGTTTTAACTGCTTAATGGTGCGGGACACTTGTTCAATCAGCTGCTGAGTATTGTGACGTCGCCAGTCCGCTTTCGAGGCATATCCCTGACCATACTGGCGGAAGGTGGTGCTGTCATTCAGCGTTGAGCCGGGCGATTCCGCATAGAAATAGTCATCAAACTGCACGCCATCGATATCATAATTTGCAACCACCTCCGCCACGATGCTGGTAATCCAGTCGCGGGCATCAGGAATGCCTGGGTCCAGCACAAAGCGATCACCTGCGGTGCGGATCCAGTCACGATGGAGCACAAAAACGCTGGCTGGATGCAGGGAGAGTGTGTTGTTAAGTCCTGCCACCGTCGAGGGTTTCACGTTGGTAGAAACGCGATAAGGGTTAAACCACGCATGCACTTTGATACCGCGTTTGTGTGCTTCATCCAGCATAAACTGCAGCGGATCGTAACCGGGATCTTCCCCAATCTTTCCGGTCATCATATCTGACCAGGGTAAGATTTTAGAACGCCACAGTGCCGTGCCGTCAGGTTTCACCTGGAAGAAGACGGTATTAATACCGAGACTTTTAAGTTTATCCAGCTTATCGGTCAGCGCCTTTTGTTGCTGGCTGATGCGATTTGCCGGGCTGGCATTCACTGAGGCTATGGGTGGCCAGTCAAGGCGCGACACCGTGGTGAGCCACACACCACGCACCGGTTCTGCGCTGGCAGCGGGCTGAACAGGATGCGGTTTCGGCGTTACTGTCGGGAACGGGGTGACCAGTGATTTAGGCGGCTCGGAACTGCAGCTTGCTAAAAGCAGTGCAGCCAATAGCGTGGCCATTTTATTCACGGTAGTTATACGGGGAAAACGCGCGGAACAGGCTATGATAAACTCCATTTTTTTCAATTTACTGTTCGAAGAGCCTCATTCTCTTCTCATCAGCCTTAAAGTCAATAAGAGCCCTCGGTAACGTTGTCATCCCATCTATGGCTAACGCTGCCCACGGGAACTCACTAAAAACAGGAATACACTGCCATGACCTATGAAGACCTTTACCGCCGCATCGCGATGATTGTTTTCAGCTGTGGACCGCAAGGTGCACGCGAATTAATCGTAAAAGCTGAACTGTTTGCCGATGACGAGGGCGGTGAATACCAGTTCGATTATCTGGATGAAAACGGCGAGCCAGACTGGTTTGAACCTGATGCACAGGCAATTGGTGATTTAACTGAAGCATTGAAAGATTTCCAACACTACTTCGTTGAGCACGATATGACCGAAGGGAAGCCGGTGTGGAATAAATGCGTTGTGGTGATTAACGTGCCGGAAGAGTCGATCAGTATCGATGTGCAATATGAGTAAGGCTTCCGGGCCTCCCAGCCCGGAAATTTCTGGCATTATGAACGCACTGCCACTAACGCCTCGCGCTCGCGCAAAGCGCGTTTACGATGCACGATGCGGCTGGTGATCAACACCGCCAACGTGAGTAGACCGGTGGCTATGATCTCAGAGCGATGCGCCGGCATAAACAGCATTGAGACCAACACTCCCACGATGAACACCATGGTTGCCCAGGTTAAGCCTGGGAACAGCCACATGCGATAACTTAAGATCTCACCCCGTGCCTCGCGCTTTTTGCGCAACACCAGATGCGAGGCCGCTATCACCAGGTAAACCAGTAACGCAATCGCGCCGGAACTGGCTAGCAGGAACTCAAATACTGCTGCGGGTGCCAGATAATTGGCGATCACCGCGAGAAATGCAGCGGCAGTTGAGGCGATGACTGCAACCCAGGGCGTACCGCTGCGCGTGGTTTTTGATGCCGCGGCAGGGGCATCCTGACGTCGAGAAAGCGAATACAGCATGCGTGAAGCCGTATAGAGCGCAGAGTTAAGACAGCTGCACACCGCGATCAACAACACTACATCGACGATTTGCCGCGCGTAAGGAATATTCATCATCTCCATCGCCGTTTGATACGAACCGGCTTTCATCAGCGATGGGGTATTCCACGGCACCAGCGAGATAACAATGAAGATCGACAGCAAATAAAACAGCGCAATACGCCAGATCACGGAGTTGGTGGCCTGCGTTATCTGCTTTTTCGGTTCACGTGATTCCGCTGCCGCGATGGTGACGATTTCCGTTCCCATAAAGGAGAACATGGTGGTCAGAATGGCAGCCAGTACGGCACCGATGCCGTTTGGCATAAACCCGTGCGTGTCATAGAGATGGGAAATGCCTTGTGTGCTGCTACCGGGCATCAGGCCGAATATCGCCAGGCTGCCGACAATCAGGAAGGCGACAATGGCGACCACTTTCAGCAGCGCAAACCAGAATTCGAACTCACCGTAATTCTTCACGCTGAACAGGTTGCTGACCGTCAGAAACGTGGTGATCGCCAGGGTATATTCCCACACGGCAATCTGCGGGAACCAACTGTGCAATATCGTGCCTGCGGCATTGGCTTCAAGCGGAATGACCAGCACCCAAAACCACCAGTAGAGCCAGCCAATGGTAAATCCAGCCCAGCGTCCCAGTGATTTATCTGCATAGGTGGAGAAAGAGCCGGAGTCCGGTGAGGCAACGGCCATTTCCGCTAACATGCGCATAATCAGCACCACCAGCGCACCGGCTGCGATGTAGGCCAGTAACACAGCGGGGCCTGCTTCGGCGATAGCATGACCGGAACCGACAAACAGGCCGGCACCTATTACACCGGCAATGGATAACATGCGGACATGACGCGGCTTTAAGCCTTGCGCAAGCGCATCAGCATTCTGTGAACTCATTGTTTTCTCCAGATTGTCTCTCGGGCTGTGATTTGACACAGCCTGGCTGCAGCAGGTGGATGACCAGCCCGCATACGGGCTGGCTAAGCTGGGGGCCTACGAATCCTGGTGCGCGCTCAGCACATGGCTGAGAATCTCCAGCGCCTGGCTGAATTGCGCATCCGGAATAGTGAGCGGATAGAGGAAGCGAATCACGTTGCCCTGCGGACCACAGGTCAACAACAGTAAACCGCGCGCCATGGCGTGTTGCTGGATGGCCTGAGCGGTTTGCGCCTCGGCAAACTCCACCGCGACCATCGAACCTAATGCGCGGATATCGGTGATCGCAGGGCAGTGGCGACGTGCCTCATTGAGGAATTCGACCAGTTGCGCACCCAGTTTCACTGAGCGCTCACACAGTTGTTCTTCAGCAATAATATCCAGCACCGCATGCGCGGCGGCAATCGCTAGCGGGTTTCCGGCGTAAGTGCCACCCAACCCACCGGGGTCGGGCGCATCCATGATCTCTGCGCGACCACTCACCGCAGACAACGGCATGCCGCCCGCCAGACTTTTCGCCATAGTGATCAAGTCTGGTTTAACGGTGTAATGGTCCATGGCAAACAGCTTGCCAGTACGACCAAAGCCGGTTTGCACTTCGTCGGTAATCAGCAGAATGCCGTGTTGATCGGCCAGTTGGCGCAGGCGAACGAAGAACTCAGCAGGGGCGATGTGGAAACCGCCTTCGCCTTGTACTGGCTCCAGCACAATGGCTGCCACGTCTTGCGGCGCGATGTCCTGAGTGAAGATGTCTTGCAGGCTCGCCAAAGCATCATCAACGCTGATACCGGTCACGTTGTTGGGGTAACGAGCGTGCCACACGGAAGCGGGCATCGGGCCGAAGTCACGCTTATAGGGGGCCACTTTGCCGGTCATCGCCATCGTCATAAACGTACGACCATGGAACGCGTTACCGAAGGTGATAATGCCGTGACGGCGTGTGGCGGCGCGCGCAACTTTAACGGCATTCTCAACCGCTTCAGCACCGGTTGAGAAAAAGGCGGTTTTGGCTTTACCGGCTATGGGCACCACGCTGTTGATGCGCTCTGCCAGGCCGACATAGCTCTCGTAAGGCGTCACCTGGAACGCGGTATGGGTGAATTTTTCTAACTGTTCCGCGATGGCTTTCACGATGCGCGGATGACGGTGGCCGGTGTTGAGCACCGCGATACCACCAGCGAAATCAATCCAGCTGTTGCCTTCAACGTCACGCAACGTCGCGTTCTCTGCCTGATCGACATACCACTGGCAAAGATTACCGGTGCCACGTGGGAGTGCGTCATCTTTACGTTGTTGCAGCTGGCTGTTTTTACCTTCCATAACCTTTCCTTAGCGATAAGCGTCTTTACAAATCACGACAAACACGCTTATTTATCCCTGCGCTAAGGTTAGTTGCCAGAGCCACTTTTACAGAAAAGGATGGAGCCAATTGCGGAGTTTGTACGCCGATCATGTATTAGAACGTTTGCAGTTTATGCCGGAAGGGACGTTGCAGCAGCGCCTGTTGGCGTGTATGCAGGCGGCGATTGTTGAGGGGATTTTTCCACGCGCCACGCGATTACCGGCCACGCGCGATATGGCACGGGAGTTATCGGTGTCACGTAATACCGTACTTAACGTTTATGAAAATTTGATGTCACAGGGCTATGTTACCGCGCGCACCGGCAGCGGAACCTGGATCGCCGAAACGCTGCCTGAAGGGTGTTTAAACAGCCCGCGCGGCGATGACCTGACGCTGCCGCTGAGCGTGAAAACGGCGGCGATTTCTAAACGCGGTGCATCGCTGTTGGGCCATGCCAACGCCTCGCCGTATCAATGGGGCGCGTTTGTGCCAGGCGCGCCGGATGTCACGCAGTTTCCGCACAAACTCTTTAGCCAGACTCAGGCGCGATTAAATCGCGAGCCCGATGTTGATCGACTAATTTACAGCAGCAATGGCGGCTGTCCGCTATTGCGACAGGCACTGGCGGACTATCTCAGCGTGGCCCGATCGGTGCGTGCGGATGCGGATCAAATCATCATCACCGAAGGCATCCATCAGGCGGTTGATCTGGTCACGCGCGTACTCTGCGATCCGGGTGATACCGCGTGGATTGAAGAGCCTGGCTACTGGGGAACCCGTAATCTTTTACGCATCAATGGGTTGAAAATACAGGCCATGCCGGTCGACGATCAGGGCATTATTCCTGACTTACCGCCGCGCAGTCGGGCGCCAAAAGTGATATTTGTGACACCGTCACACCAATACCCATTGGGCGTTCATCTCAGCCTTGAAAGACGTAAGCAGTTGCTGGATTTAGCCAGCAAACATAAAACCTGGTTGATAGAGGATGACTACGACAGTGAGTTTCGCTTCGCGGGTCAGCCATTTCCCTCGCTGCAAGGTTTTGAGCCCGATGCGCCGGTGATTTACATGGGCACGTTCAGCAAAACGCTCTATCCGGCACTGCGACTGGGTTATCTGGTGGTGCCAAAAGCGCTGGCTCAACCTTTACGCGTGGCGGCGGCGGAACTCTATCGTGGCGGGCATCTGCTGGTGCAGCGGGCGCTGGCGGAATTTATCCAGAAAGGGCATTACATGGCGCATATCCGCCGTATGCGCAAACTCTACAGCCAGCGTCGTCGATTTTTAGCGGGTCTGATTGAGCGTTATCTTGGCGCTGATTTTATGCCGCGCGTCAATCATGAAGCGGGCTTGCATCTGGTGGTGAATTTACCGGCTGGATGTGATGATGTGGCGATTGCTGCACTGGCGCTGCGGCGCGGTGTGAAGGTTAGACCGCTGTCGCAATATTACATGCACCAGCAGGAGCGACGAGGATTGCTGCTGGGTTATGCCTGCGTGGATGAGCGTCAGTGTCAGGATGCGTTTGGTGTATTGAAGGCATGTCTGATGGAGAGCGGGATTTTAGCGCGTTCGTAGACGTGTGCGCATGCAATCATAATGTTGGGCGGCCCGGGGGCCGCGTCATTCAGGACTAAGCGATGCCGTTTAAACGTTGCACGACATCAGCACTCAACACCAGATCGCCACTGGCGAGATTCTGCTGGAGATGTTCTGGTGATGATGTGCCAGGAATCAACAGAATGTTTGGCGAACGCTGAAGTAACCAGGCCAGGGCAACCTGCAATGTAGTGGCATTCAACTCTTCGGCCACGGCGGTAAGCTGCTCGGATTGCAGCGGTGAGAAACCACCCAATGGGAAGAACGGCACATAAGGAATGCCCTGCGCAGCCAGTTGATCGACCAACGCTTCATCCTGGCGATTCGCCAGATTGTAAAGATTCTGCACACAGGCGATGGGCGTCATTTTCTGCGCGTCCGCCACTTGTTTGGCCGTTACGTTGCTCAGACCAATATGCTTAACCAGTCCGCGCTCTTTAAGCTTGATCATCGCTTCGACCTGCGGTTCGAGTGAGCCTTCTGCAGGTGCGTGCACGTCGAGCATCGAACGCAGATTCACGACTTCCATCACCTCCAGACCAAGATGACGCAGATTGTCTTCTACCGCCTGGGTCAATTCATCGGGCGAGAAAGCGGGCAACCAGCCTCCTTTCGCATCACGACGTGCACCGACTTTAGTGACGATCACCAGATCGTCGGAATAGGGATGCAGGGCTTTTTTAATCAGTTGATTAGTAATGTGCGGACCGTAAAAGTCGCTGGTATCGATATGATTCACGCCAGCAGCCACCGCATCACGTAGCACCTGTAATGCCCGATTCTCATCTGCCGGTAGGCCAAACACGCCTTTGCCAGCGAGCTGCATGGCGCCATAACCGAGGCGTTTAACCTGACGATCGCCCAAAGTATAAGTATTTACGTTGTGAGACATGGAAACCTCCTTCGTCGATGTGTGTACAGATTGTAATCGACGCATGGCTGTGCAACTATCCGGTGAAATCAGGACACAGTGTGCGGAATGGCGAACAATGGCATTGGATATTGCACTGCTACATGCGGTGGTGGCCGTGGCAAAAGCGGGCGGATTTCGTGAAGCCGCCCGCATGACGGGAAGCAATCCTTCTCGTTTAAGTGACGCCGTAAGACGAGCTGAGGAGCAGTTGGGCGTGCGGTTGTTCAATCGCACCACGCGCACCGTCGCGCTCACCGAAGCAGGCAGGGCGTTAATGACGCGCTTAATGCCAGCAATGAATGAAGTGGATGCGGCACTCGATTCGCTCAATCATTTCCGCAACACACCGGGTGGCACGTTAAGAATCAATGTGCCCGTTAGCGCGGCCCGCCTGGTTTTGCCCTCTATCGTGCCCGGCTTTTTGGCGCGATATCCTGACATACAGCTGGAAGTGGTGGCGGAAAGCAATGTGCAGGATATCTTCCGCGACGGCTGTGATGCCGGAATTCGTTACGACGATCATCTCGAACAGGATATGGTGGCATTACCGATTGGACCCCGCGTACAACGCTTTGCAGCAGCGGCCTCATCCGCTTATCTTGCAAAATTTGGCACGCCACAACATCCACGTGATTTGCTACAGCATCGTTGTCTATATGGCCGCTATGCCACAGGAGTCATTGCAGATTGGGAGTTTGAAAAGGGCGAAGAGGTGGTGCGTTTACAGCCTAAGGGGCCGCTTATTTGCAGCATCGGCGCGGCCATGGATCTCACGGTCGCGGCTGCGGTATCCGGCGCAGGGGTGGTCTATCTGTTTGAGGATTGGATCAAACCCGCACTGGATAATGGCAGCCTGCAACCCATCCTAAGCGAGTGGTGGCAGAGCTTTTCCGGACTGTGGCTTTACTATAACGACCGCCGTTTGATCCCAGCACCGCTGCAGGCTTTTCTTGATTATGTGCGCGAACTTAATGTGCAAGATGAGTGAGTTTTTCACGTTGCCTGAACCACTTTCATAATTTCTCAGCTGCCAGCGCTTTAAGCAGGTTTAACCAGGATGTTTGATTGTTAAGAAATTCGCAGCTGAGATTCTCAATCGTCATATGCTGCGCCATGGCCGCAAGACGTAGCAGGTTGTAAGCATCATCTTCCCCTAACTGAAATGCTTGCATCACCTGTATTTGCGCGGAGAACAGGTACCTGCGCGCGCGCAGACGTTCCTCCTGACGCTTAAGTTGTTGTTCCAGTTGGGCAAAACGCGCTGCACTCTCAAGCGCCAGCGTGAAGGCAGTCATCACGCCGTCGAAGCGCACCGGTTTACGCATATAGCTGTCAATTTTCTGCTCAGTGATCCACTGCAGTCGCGAAGGTGTTTCCATCGCGGTGAGCGCAATTTTAGGTAAGGGCGGCCAGGGCAATTTGTTGGTGGGATGAAACAGCGCTGGGTTGTCGCCATCGAACACCAGTAACTGTTGCCCGACGAGCTGCTCTTCATCTGGGAAGGCCGGGAAAAATTCTCCCCGAATGCCCATACGGGAAAATTGTTGCTCCAGGTGATGATTATCACGATCCGCACAGCCCATCACGCACACTTTGAGTCCGCGCATTTGCACGTTTTTTCGGCTCATGTGCGCTCTCCATCCTGATTCAGATTATCGAGATCGGTCCAGGCTAACCAGGGATCAGGCTTTACCGGTTGTGGTGCCTGCCAAAAACTTTTTAGCTTGCCATCATGACAGCGCGCCAGATGCGGCGTCAGCCAGCTGTGATTATTATCGGCATCAATTCGGATCGGTCCGGCGGGGGAATCCATCTCATCTTTAAGCACGGCAGCACGCACGGCCTCAACGTCAGCATCACCTTGACGGTTGATAGCGCGCGCCAGCAGGTGTCCCGCCAACCAGGCACTTTGGCTGTCAACGGAGGGGGACACGTCTTCGCCAAAACGCTGGCGGTAGCAGCGTAAAAAATCGTGGTTGGCGGCACTGTCGATGGACTGAAACCAACTCGCTGAGACCAGATATCCTTCAAGAGCTTCTGCGCCAATCATGTTCACTTCCGGCTCGCACAGCGTCAGGCTTAATTTTAATACGTCATTGAGCCATGGCTGCAGTTGGCTTGCTCGATGCCAGGCACGGTAGAAACTGTAGGCACTTTTACCCACCATGGTGTTGAGCAGCACCCTGGGCCGCTGTGCGATGATATCAGCAATCAGCTCATCGACATTCTCTTCGCCAAGCGGCAGTAACTTGCTGGCTAAAACCTCACCACCAGCCGGGATCACTGCTTCACGAGTGATGCGATCCATTTCCCATGACCAGACGTAATTCGATCCTACGTGATACATCGCGACATCCTGCTGCAGCAGCAGCCATTTCAGGAGCGGCAAAACATGCTGATTTGGCGTTGCGCCCAGATAAATCACGCTGTTGCTGCTTTCGAAACCTTCATAACGTGCGGAGTGCCATAGCAGTGCGTTGGCAGCTTCAATCAGCGGAAGAATGGTTTTGCGCGCTGCAGAAGTGTAGCAACCGATCACATGACGTACGCCGTGGCGATAAAGTAAGTCGTGGCAATAGTCATAATATTTATCCAGCGAGCCGCCGGGATCGCGCACCACTGGGGCGAGGGTAAAGGGGTAATCAGGATTTGCGTTGATCTCTTCAATCGCCAGCAGGATACCGTTAAGCATTTCGCGACCGATCACGGCATAATCGCCGGATACGGAGTAAAGGATGCCAATCGGAATGACACTCTTTGGCGGGGGTGTGGCAGACATAGAGTCTCCTGGTGATTAAACGTCTTTCCTGTTCTGGCGGCAGGGTGGCCGCCAGAACATAACGACATACATCAGCTTTAATAAGAGCGACTGTTGCACCGTTGAAGATCACGACAGTCATAACAGGCCGCTCCTTGTGTTTACTGGCTGGACGGCATGACCAGCGGGGTGTAATAGTGCGGTTGACGCATCAATACCAGATCCTTTCGTCTTACCACATGATTAGGATATGCGGTTTCTGCTGACCCGGTAGTCATATCCAGCACCGCCAAGCCATCCGTGCCCGGCACTTTGATTTCGGTACGTGGAAACGCAAAAGTATCCGGGCCAAACACGCCGCTCAGACCAAAACTCACGCCGGACGCGGGTGTCCAGTTGGCAAAGGCAAGCCAAACATTATTCTCGCCCGCGCGTACGCGAGGCAATAACCAGTGGTACGGGTCGGCGCCGCGCGGAATCGGCCAGGCGTGCGAGATCTTCGTCC
>NZ_DAMDQC010000057.1:0-25435 GCF_032082325.1 Pantoea sp. CTOTU50773
CAAAACCCTAGGCCAGCGCGCCGGTAGCGCGGCACAGCCCGATCCGCAGCACATCTTCCGCCAGACGTTTGGCTGTCGCCACGTCCTGCACGTTCCGCTTCACCAGCAGCTTGCTGAGGCAGCCTTCCAGAATCAGCTCAAGCTGGTCCGCCACCATCGTCGGATTATCCAGCCCCAGCTCAACCAGAATGCTGTGCGTGAAGTGCCAGGAAGCCTGCTTTTGCTGTTCTGCTAACTGATGTACGGGTTGGTCAGGCTGCGGATAGAAGCTGCAGGCGGCGATAAACAGGCAGCCGGGAAAGCGGCCTTTGTTCACGTGCTCACTTAACACGTCGTAACGCGCCAGCAATTTTTGTTGGGCTGTGAGATGTTCATTGAGCTGTATCTGGCGGCGCCAGCTGTCAATCTGCTGACCGTGATAGCGCAGCGCGTCATACAATAATGCGTCACGGTCGGGCCAGAAACGTTCAAGATGTTCTGCATCAAGTCCGGTCTCACCGGCCAACTGCTGCAGGGAAGTGGTGGCGGCAAGGCCGCTTTGCTCAAGCACATTCAGCGCATGCTCAAGAATCTGTTCACGTTGCAAGTGACTCTCCTCTGGAGTGCGGGCCCGCTCGCGCACGAACGGGCAGTGTCCTGCAACCAGTGTCGTTTAACGCGACAGTTTGTGCAAATGCGCGCGGAAGTCGGCAGCGTTAAGGAAACCGGTGACGCGTGAGTCAGGGATTTCTTTGCCTTGCGCATCAAAGAACAGAATGGTGGGCAAGCCTAATACCTGTAAATGCTGCAACAGGGCGTTATCCTGCGCGTTATTCGCGGTGACGTTGGCTTGCAGTAACTGCACCTGACTCAAATCGGCACGCACGCCTTCATCGCTGAAGGTGTACTTCTCGAACTCTTTGCAGGCGACGCACCAGTCGGCGTAGAGATCGACCATGGTAATGCGGCCTTGTGCCTGCTGTAGCGCGCTATCCAATTGTGCGCTGCTGGCAATGGTTTTGAACGGCAGATGCGCCACAGACTCCACGCTGGCGCTACTGCCAAAAGCCCAATCCTGCAGCGGGCGAGCGGCCACCAGTGCAGCAGCGAGCATGATGATTTGTAGAATGCGCCATTTGCCATTAGCGCGCAGGCTGAGACTGAACGCCCAGGCAAAGAACGCGACGCCGAGCAGGCTCCACAGACGCAAGCCCCAGACATCGCCGATGATCCGCTCCAGTAAGAACACCGGCAGCGCCAGAATCACAAAGCCAAAACCTTCTTTGACGCTTTGCATCCACGGCCCGCTTTTTGGCAGCAGCTTATTACCAAACATTGTGACCGCAATCAGCGGCAGGCCCATACCGAACGCATAGAGCCACAGCGTGCCTGCACCGGCCCACAGGTTACCGCTTTGCGCGATATACAGCAGAATGGCACTCAGCGGCGCGGTGGTGCAGGGTGAGCAGATCAATCCCGCCAGTGCGCCCATCATAAACACGCCCGGCAATGAACCGCCTTGCTGACGATTACTCCACAGTGTCAGGCGCGTTTGCAGACTGGAAGGCAGTTGCAGTGAGAACAGGCCAAACATTGACAACGCCAGCACGATGAACAGCGCTGACAGGCCAATCAACACGTAAGGATGCTGCAGCGCCGCCTGGAAACGTAAACCTGCGGCGGCCACCACCATGCCGAGCACGGTGTAGGTCAGCGCCATCCCTTGCACATAGACCATCGCCAGTGCGAACAGGCGTCCAGCAGAGTAGCGACGCTGGCCACCGAGAATGATGCTGGAGATCAGCGGATACATCGGCAATACGCACGGCGTGAAGGCAACGCCGATGCCAATCAGCAGCGCCCACAGCGGTGAAAACGGCAGTGGCGTACGCTGTTGCGCAGGCTGCGCGTTAACGGCGGTTGCGTCGTGATTGGCAGCAACCGGAGTGAGCGGCACTGAGCGGGTTTCGGGCGGGTAGCAGAAACCAGCGGCCGCACAGCCCTGATAGGTCACCGTGAGCGTGGCACCGGACTCAGCCTGATGCAGAGTGATCGGCACCTGTAAATCCTGCGGATAGATTTCGCTCTTGCCGAAGAACTCATCTTCATGCGGCTGTCCTGGCGGCAGAGCGAGCGGTGCCATCTGTGCTTTTTGCGGCGTCACATGAATCTGCTGACGATAAAGGTAATAGCCGTCCTTCACCTTCCAGCTCAGTGTGAGTTGGTTGCCCTGCTGGCTGAAATCGAAGCCAAATGCCTGATCCACCGGCACAAAGCGGCTGTTATTGTTCGGTGAGAAGATATTGGCCTGTGCTGAAAAGCAAAACAGCAATGCGAGGCAAAGGCCCATCAGGCGAGAAAGTCGTGCAGCCATGAGGATGTAATCAGCTCCGGTGGCGAATGAGCCGCGATGATAGCACGGCCGCCTCGCCACGAGGTTTTCAGGATGTAACGGCGCTACAGAATCAGGCTACCAAACAGGAAGCCAAACGCCACGGAGAAGGCAATCGCCAACACGCCGGGAATGATAAAGCAGTGATTAAACACAAACTTGCCGATTCGGGTCGAACCGGTGTCATCCATTTCTACGGCTGCCAATAAGGTGGGATAGGTCGGCAACACGAACAGGGCTGAAACGGCGGCAAAGGAGGCAACGGCGGCGAGAGGGGATACGCCAAGCATGAGGGCGGCAGGCATCAACGCCTTGGTGGTCGCTGCCTGTGAATAGAGCAGGGTAGCAGCGAAGAACAATATTAACGCCAGCATCCACGGGTAGCTCTGCAGCATGTCACCCGCAGCGGTTTGAATCTCACTCAAATGCGCTTTGACAAAAGTATCGCCCAGCCACGCCACACCCATCACGCAGATACAGGCGCTCATGCCGGATTTGAAGGTGCTGGCGCTAAGGATTTCGCCGGTATCCACTTTGCAGGTCAGACAAATTAAGGTGGCGGCGGTGAGCATAAACACCACAATCGCTTCGTTACGAGGCAGCACTGGGTTACTTATTAATCCAACGCTGTCGCTGATCGCCGTGGCGTAGAGCACAACTGCCGCTATGCCGATCAGGAATAGCCCGACCGCACGTTTGGCGCCAGGCTTAATGTCATAGACGCGTTCTCCGCGCAGTGTGACTTCACCTTTGGCTAAGCGCGCCTGATACACCTCGTCTTCTTTTAACTCTCTACCAAGAAAGCTGGTGATCACGGAGGCACAGAATATCGCGGCCATCGTGGCTGGGATCGATACGCCCAGCAGCGCCAGATAGCTGACACCGCGCGGTTCCAGAATCGACGCGAAGAACACCACTGCAGCAGAGAGCGGCGAAGCGGTAATGGCAATTTGCGAGGCGACCACCGCAATCGACAGTGGGCGTGAAGGGCGTACACCTTGCTCTTTGGCCACTTCAGCGATGACGGGTAGCGTCGAGAACGCAGTGTGTCCGGTGCCCGCCAGCAGCGTCATCACATAGGTGACGAGTGGGGCGAGGAAGGTGACGTAACGCGGATGACGGCGCAGCAGGCGCTCGGCCAAACCGACCATGTAATCGAGTCCGCCTGCAATCTGCATCGCGGCAATTGCGGCAATCACTGCCATGATAATTTCGATCACATCGAAGGGAATCGCGCCCGGCTTCATGCCGCAGAACAGCGTCAACACCAGTACGCCCAATCCGCCGGCAAATCCAATTCCGATGCCGCCTAGACGTGCACCCAGCCAGATCGCCAGCAGGACAATCAATAATTCCACTAACACCATTCATTCCGCTCCTGAGCCGTGGGGGAAATCTCGACTCTTAAAGTTGTAGCCGCCAATAAGAAAAAAGCACGCCGTATTGTATACAGGCGTGCTTTTGGCAACTTGATCCGGAACGGATTACTGTTCGTTTTCGTCGGTGTAGCGTTTGGCTTTGTAGGTCGGATGCATCAGGTTCTGGATGGAGAAGATGTCATCCAGTTCCGCTTCGGTCAGCAGACCGCGCTCCAATACCACTTCACGTACGCTCTTGCCGGTTTCCGCACAAATCTTGCCGACGATATCGCCATTGTGGTGGCCGATATACGGGTTGAGATAAGTGACGATACCGATGGAGTTGAACACGTAAGCTTCACATACCGCTTTGTTAGCCGTGATGCCGTTGACGCATTTTTCCAGCAGGTTGAAGCAGGCGTTGGTCAGAATGCTGATCGACTCAAACAGCGCCTGGCCAATCACCGGTTCCATCACGTTCAGCTGCAGCTGACCCGCTTCTGATGCCATGGTCACGGTAATGTCGTTGCCGATAACCTTGAAGCACACCTGGTTCACCACTTCTGGCACCACCGGGTTCACTTTGGCTGGCATGATTGATGAACCGGCCTGCAATTCTGGCAAGTTGATTTCGTTCAGACCCGCACGTGGGCCGGAAGAGAGCAGGCGCAGGTCGTTACAGATTTTGGACAGTTTCACCGCCAGACGTTTCAGCGCAGAGTGCACCATCACGTAAGCACCGCAGTCAGAGGTTGCTTCAATCAGGTCTTCTGCCGGGACGACAGGCAGATTACTGACTTCCGCCAGACGCTGAACGGCCAGCTGCTGATAGCCATCCGGGGTGTTGAGGCGAGTCCCGATGGCCGTCGCGCCCAGGTTTACTTCCAGCAGCAGTTCTGCGGTGCGCAGGATGCTGCGGGTTTCTTCATTCAGCAGCACGTTAAACGCGTGGAATTCCTGGCCCAGCGTCATCGGTACGGCATCCTGCAGCTGGGTACGACCCATCTTGAGGATATTCTCGAACTCGACCGCTTTACGCTGGAAGCCTTCACTGAGCTGGCTGATGCCGTCCAGCAGTTTCAGAATTGAAGCGTAAACCGCAATACGGAATCCGGTGGGATAAGCATCGTTGGTCGACTGACACTTATTCACGTGATCGTTAGGGTTGAGGTACTGGTATTCACCTTTTTGGTGGCCCATCAGTTCCAGACCGATGTTTGCCAGCACTTCGTTGGTGTTCATGTTGACCGAGGTGCCCGCGCCGCCCTGATAGACGTCAACCGGGAACTGATCCATGCATTTACCGTTATTCAGCACTTCATCACAGGCCTGAATAATGGTGTTTGCGATGTTGCGAGGGATTGTTTGCAGCTCTTTGTTGGCGAGCGCGGCTGCTTTTTTGACCATCACCATACCGCGGACAAATTCCGGTATATCACTGATTTTGTTGTTACTAATGTAGAAGTTCTCAATCGCACGCAGAGTATGAACACCGTAGTAAGCGTCTGCCGGAACTTCGCGCATGCCTAACAGGTCTTCTTCGATACGAATGTTGTTCGCCATGATTACCTTCTTATTATTTCTGCGGTGTCACTGCCGGGCGACCGGGATGGTCGGGCGGCAATCACTGTGCAGGTGAAGCAATTATATTGTCGTGGATTACCAGCACCGACATTTTATCCATCTTCGGGCTGGCGGGCACGATCATATTCTGTTGTTACAGAATTGTTTGTGCACAGATCACTTTACGGGCATTTACTGGCCCAGCGGTAATAACGATATGTGATGTAGTTCGCAATTTTAAGTCAGTGGGAAAAATTTGGCAGGATCGGTTGAAATCGCGGGTTGAGATGCCCATCTCTATCAATACGGTCAGACAGACCATCCCTTTCTGCTGCCTGGCAAGAAGCGAGGCAGCCCTACTCACAGGAGATATCGGTGCGCTGGATACCGTTCGTGATTTTTTTTGTTCTGGCCTGGATTGAGATCTCAATTTTCATTCAGGTTGCACATGCCCTCGGCGTGCTGCTTACCATGCTACTGGTGATCTTCACCTCGTGCATCGGTGTGTCGCTGGTGAAAAACCAGGGTATGAAGAACTTCCGTCTGATGCAGGAGAAGCTGGCGCGCAATGAAAGCCCAGCGGCGGAGATGACCAAAAGCGTTTCACTGATTATTTCGGGCTTCTTACTGCTGTTGCCGGGCTTCTTTACTGACTTCCTCGGTTTGTTGCTGCTGTTGCCTCCGGTGCAGAAACATCTGACGCTGAAATTAATGCCGCATCTGCGTGTGTGGCGCGGACCCGGCGCCGGGCCGGACAGTGGCTATACCATGGATGGCGAATACGAGCGTAAAGATCAGGATCAAATCGGACACGATAAAGATCGATAAGAAGAGAAGGGCGGCGAGAGTCGCCCTTTTTGCTGTCTTTTTCGTCAATGGTTACAAAAACGAAAATTTTTTATTTTTTGCCCCTTGAAAGCCTTTTTTAGTGACCCTATCTCTCTCTCCACGAGGCCGGAAGCCATGCAGTCCGGTTCAACCCAAAAAACTGAATGATTGGACTTCTCAAAGGAGAGCTACCAAATGAAAATTCGTCCGTTGCACGATCGCGTGATCGTCAAGCGTAAAGAAGTTGAAGCTAAATCTGCTGGCGGTATCGTTCTGACCGGCTCTGCAGCTGGCAAATCAACCCGTGGTGAAGTTCTGGCTGTGGGTAATGGCCGCATCCTGGAAAACGGTGATGTTAAGCCGCTGGACGTGAAAGTTGGCGATCTGGTTATCTTCAGCGAAGGCTACGGTGCCAAAACTGAGAAGATCGATAACGAAGAAGTTCTGATCATCTCTGAAAGCGACATCCTGGCGATTGTCGAAGCGTAATTACGCGTAATTCACTGAACGAAACGAATTTAAGGGACAATTGAAATGGCAGCTAAAGACGTAAAATTCGGTAAGGACGCTCGCGTAAAAATGCTGCGCGGCGTGAACGTACTGGCAGATGCAGTAAAAGTTACCCTGGGCCCGAAAGGCCGTAACGTGGTTCTGGATAAATCTTTCGGTGCACCGACCATCACTAAAGATGGCGTGTCCGTAGCGCGTGAGATCGAACTGGAAGACAAGTTCGAAAACATGGGCGCGCAGATGGTGAAAGAAGTTGCCTCTAAAGCGAACGACGCGGCAGGCGACGGTACCACCACCGCAACCGTACTCGCTCAGGCTATCGTGAACGAAGGCCTGAAAGCTGTTGCAGCAGGCATGAACCCGATGGATCTGAAACGCGGTATCGACAAAGCGGTACTGGCTGCAGTAGAAGAGCTGAAAGCGCTGTCCGTTCCGTGCTCTGACTCCAAAGCTATCGCTCAGGTAGGTACCATCTCCGCTAACTCCGACGAAACCGTCGGTAAACTGATCGCGGAAGCGATGGATAAAGTTGGTAAAGAAGGCGTGATCACCGTTGAAGACGGTACCGGTCTGGAAGACGAACTGGACGTAGTTGAAGGTATGCAGTTCGACCGCGGCTACCTGTCTCCGTACTTCATCAACAAGCCGGACACCGGTGCCGTTGAGCTGGAAAGCCCGTTCATCCTGCTGGCTGACAAAAAAATCTCCAACATCCGCGAAATGCTGCCGGTTCTGGAAGCCGTAGCGAAAGCTGGCAAACCGCTGGTCATCATCGCTGAAGACGTTGAAGGCGAAGCGCTGGCGACCCTGGTGGTTAACACCATGCGTGGCATCGTGAAAGTGGCAGCGGTTAAAGCACCTGGCTTCGGCGATCGTCGTAAGGCGATGCTCCAGGATATCGCTACCCTGACCGGCGGTACCGTGATCTCCGAAGAGATCGGTATGGAGCTGGAAAAAGCGACTCTGGAAGACCTGGGCCAGGCGAAACGCGTGGTTATCAACAAAGACACCACCACCATCATCGATGGCGTTGGCGAAGAATCCGCAATCCAGGGCCGCGTAGCTCAGATCCGTAAGCAGATCGAAGAAGCGACCTCCGACTACGATCGTGAAAAACTGCAGGAACGTGTCGCTAAACTGGCTGGCGGCGTGGCAGTAATCAAAGTCGGTGCGGCTACCGAAGTTGAAATGAAAGAGAAAAAAGCACGCGTCGACGACGCCCTGCACGCAACCCGTGCTGCGGTTGAAGAAGGCGTGGTGGCTGGCGGCGGCGTAGCGCTGGTTCGCGTTGCGGCGAAACTCGCTGGCCTGACCGGTCAGAACGAAGATCAGAACGTCGGTATCAAAGTTGCGCTGCGCGCAATGGAAGCGCCGCTGCGTCAGATCGTTTCCAACGCCGGTGAAGAGCCGTCTGTTGTGGCAAACAACGTGAAAGCAGGCGACGGTAACTACGGTTACAACGCAGCAACTGAAGAATACGGCAACATGATCGACTTCGGTATCCTGGACCCAACCAAAGTCACCCGTTCTGCACTGCAGTACGCGGCTTCCGTGGCTGGCCTGATGATTACCACCGAGTGCATGGTGACCGACCTGCCGAAAGGCGACGCGCCTGACTTAGGTGCTGCTGGCGGCATGGGCGGCATGGGCGGTATGGGCGGCATGATGTAATCGTGCGCTCTACGGCATAAAAAAGCAGAAACCCCTGGCCAGCAATGGCTGGGGGTTTTTCTTTTGGCGCGCTTTTTAGTATAAGGCTTATACATAAAAATCATTTAAGCTGCATCAGAGCGGCAAGCACCTCCGTTTCGGTAGCGACCTGGTAAGCGCAGCCGGGGAGGGAATGAACGCGGCTCATGCCGACGCAGTTTGAAGGATGACAGATTTACATCCGGGCCAGTGCGTCCAGCTCATCGATCATGGGGAATAACATGCAGGTAAAATATTTAGCAGGGATTGTCGGCGCAGCCTTACTGTTGGCAGGTTGCAGTTCCAGCAATGAATTAACCTCTGCCGGCCAGAATGTGCGTTTCGTGCAGGAGAAGCCGGGCGCAGAATGTCAGCTGTTAGGGACCGCGACGGGTAAACAGAGCAACTGGCTCTCCGGCCAGAATGGCGATGAGGGCGGTTCCATGCGCGGTGCGGCGAACGCCTTGCGTAACCAGGCAGCAGCAATGGGTGGCAACGTGATTTACGGCGTCAGCAGCCCGACACAAAACCTGTTGTCGAGCTTTGTACCTACCGACAGCGAAATGAACGGCCAGGTTTATAAGTGCCCGAACTGATGCGTGACGCCTCTCTCTGCGAGCGCAGAGAGAGGCGTGGTCGTTAGATGAGGATCAGGCGTTAAGCTCCGCTTTCTTCTCCAGATAGAAGGCGTGCAGAGGACGCAGGCACTCTTCCAGACTGAGCATTCTTCCCGGCTGGGAAGGGATGACAGTACTGAAGATCTGGCATGGCGCCAGCTCCGCGTGCATCGCCTTGAGCTTGGGGCTTTTCTCGATAATCCGCGTCACAACGTTATTTTCCAGTTCTGATAAATGCGGCGCGCTGGTTTTGACCACCGCTCCGGAGACAATTTTCTTGCCTTCGTCTGTCTCGCAGCAGTACAGCACGCCCAGATAATGGGAAAACAGGTTTAGCTTCCAGTCTTCGTGTGAGTATTGCTGGTAATCGATATTGGGCTGAGTGGTTAAGTCGACGGTATAGCACATTAAAAAATCCATATTTGAACTTAAATACTGAACCAGTTCCTGGTCGCCGACTGTTTTTAATGCTTGTTGAATACCGATAATTAATGCTTCGATTTGCAGATCGTCAATACATAAAGTACTAATTTGTTCATCCTGAAATACAAGAATTAACGTTGACTGTGTTTCGCCAGGTTTGAGCGTAATGGACATGATTCGCCGCTCAGGGGATGGTTGCTGTATTTCAGCCGTCTCAACCTGAGGAATATTGGCAACAAGTGCCTCATTATACGTGATAAGCTCATCTTTATAGGCCTCTCCCTGGTTTTCAAGCCGCTGGAAAATCACAGCCATTCTGCTCTGCAGTATCAGGAGCAGATCAGCTAGCACCGGTGCCTGAAGATAGTAAATCTCGCAAAAGCCATTTTCCTTCTTAACTTTCAGCAGCAACGCTAAAAATCGCTCTTCAAAGGTAATTCCTGCGGTATTAAAACCTATAAACGTTCCTTGCATATTCTTCTCCTTTATTAAGCAGTAGTCACCGACTTCGATTGTGAGAGATCGATAACACGATCGGCGGATGCAATGGTCGATGGTCGATGCGCGACGATAATGCGGGTGATACTTAGCGCTGAAATAGACTGATTGATAACCGACTCATTTCTGAGGTCAAGATGGCTGGTAGCCTCATCCATGAATAAAATACTCGGTTTGCGATACAGTGCGCGGGCGATCAGGATACGCTGCTTTTGCCCACCTGAAATACCCAGCCCAAGTTCGCCGACAATGGTTTCGTATCCCATAGCCATCTTCATAATTTCATCATGAATGTTGCACCGTCTGGCACACTCCATCACAAAATCAAGATCGGCGCTATCATCGAAGCCACTTATATTATCAATAAGGGAGCCGGAAAAGAGACGGTCTTCCTGGAGTACGCAGGCGATACCAAGACGATAGTTATTCAAACCAATCTTTTTAATCTCCAGATTATCCGCCAGTATTTCGCCGGAATCCGGCGAGAGCAGTCCGCACATAACTTTTAATAGTGTGGTTTTCCCTACGCCAGATGGGCCAATTAACGCAACTGATTCTCCAGGAGCAACGGTTATGTTCAAATTTGTAAAGATGGGTTGTGAAAAAGGATCGTATTGATAACTAAGATTTCTCACTTCAAGTTTTACGCCAGTGTTTTCCGTAAAAACACGCCGCGATGGAAGTTCTTTTTCTGGTTCACTAAATGCTATTTCTGATAGACGTTCGTTGTGCAGTGAGAGCATACGAAGTTGCATCACCAAATCAATGAGATTCGATGCACGTTGAGAAAACTGACCCCGATAGGCGTTAAATGCCATAAACATACCGAGCGTCATCTCATTATCAATTACCATAATGGCACCCAACCACAGTACCACTACCTGATCGATTGAGGTGATAAAGGTATTAATGCCACCAAACATCATATCGAATCGAGTTTGCTTTATACCTGCATTGCTGGCGTCAACGTTAAGATTCAGCCAATGCTGTGAGCGACGTTCTTTTAAATTCAGTGCTTTGATCGTAGAAATGCCATAAAGTGACTCCATAAAGTGGGAGTTAGCACGTGCGCCTTTGACGACCTGTTCTTCCGTTACGCGACGATAAAAGCTATAGGTAGCAAAGCGCATAATCGCATAGCAAATGGTAAAGCCGATGACGACCCAGACTAACCAACCACCATATAAGGTCAGCATCACCAATAAACCGATTGTCATTATCGAGTCGATGATGCCGGTAACGATACTATTGGTAAATATTGAGCGAATCGTATCCAAAGACGAGAAGCGAGACTGAATATCACCTAAATGCCTTTTCTCAAAAAAGGATAATGGCAAACTTGTCAGATGATCGAATAACGTCGTTTTCCACTGAATATTTGTCAGGGTATTTAACGTTAACGACGTCCATGCACGTAGCATGCTAATAAACGTGCGGAATAGGGTAAAAAATATCAACCCGATACAGATAACAGACAGTAAGCTTTGGTCGTGAGCCATAATCACATGGTCAGTGACTAGCTGTGTACCAATCGGTAACAGGAGTCCGATAGCTTCTACCACTACAGAGTAAGCAAAGATCTTAATCAGTGCTGATTTTAAACCAACAATTTTATGCATTAAATCCAGCAATCGTAATCGGGATTTTGCTTCTTCTTGCTGGAAGTTATGATCGGGCCAAAGTTCAAGCGCTACACCGGTAAAATTGTTTGACATCTCATTGATGCCAATGATTCTTTTACCCAACGCCGGATCGTGAATAACAAATCCGTTTTTCCTTACCTTTGTAAGAACAACGTAGTGGTTCATCCCCCAGTGGATGATGCAGGGGAGTTTAAGCTGCTTTATTTCATCAAGGTCAAGAGCTAACGCCCGGCTTTTTAAGCCGGCATGCTTTGCAGTTTTGCTTAGAGACATTAGTGAGGAGCCCTGGGAGGGGCTACCAAACCGCTGACGGAAATTAAACAGATCGATATTCAACCCATAAAAACCACAGACCATTGCCAGACAGGCAATTCCACATTCTGATGATTCTGACTGAAGAATAACGGGCGTTTTGTTAACAAGAGAAAAATTTAACTTTGCAACAACAGTTTTGAAAAGTTCGTTAGTCATGGATCGGCCCAGTAATGCTTTGAGTTATCTTATACACAGGGGTAAACATCCACATATAGAGCGGACGCTCTTCCAGGAATACAACAGCTTGAGCCTTGAGGCCATTTGAAAGCGAAAGCGTTTTACCATTATATTCAAAGGTTTTGTTTTCAATTTTCACAATGGTCTTATAGAGCGCCAGTTCCTGCTGGTTTGTGCCGTTCGTAACATTGGTATACTCAGACATTTCTTGTCGAGATGTGGGAACAGAAGATATTGAAAGTATTTTTCCCGGGAATTGACCAAATTTATCTGATGGGAATGCAGCATAACGAATGTTAATTTCATCCCCAGGTTTTACATAAGGTATACTATTGTTAGGTAACCATAAAATAAGATAATACTCTATATCACCGGTAGGTTTTATCTGTGCTAGACTGCTGCCTTTATCAACCATTTGGCCTTTAGTGACGGTCAATGATTCAATACGGCCTTCAGTCGTTGCTTTAATAATAATGTTACCGTTTGCGTTTGATTCAACCAGTTGATTTTTATAATCATTAATCTGGTTTTCTTGTGACGAGATTTGATTGTCAAAATCAGCTATTTTTGTAATTTTATCACTATTGAGCTGAGTGACCTGCGATTCCAGTTGCATTTTCTGACTCACCAGAGACTGGTAAGTGCTTTGTTGTTGAAAATACAAAGAGTGTTGATAGTTATATTGGTCTTTGGTAATCAGTCCGTCACTTAAATACTTATCATAGCTGGATAGATTTTCATGCATTTTCTTTAATCCAGCCTGGGCGTTAGCCAACATGCGATTAGTTTCTTTTAACGAATCATTGATTGTTTTTAACTGCTTCTCTAAAGAAATGGTTGTTTCTTCTTTATTATGATTCAGTTTTGAAATGATATCTTCAGCATTTGCGATCTTTTCATTAATGACCTCTATTTGTACCGCACTAACATTACCCGTTGTGGTGTTCCGGGAAATGTCGATCTCATATAACGGCTGGCCTTTGGTCACAATATCGCCGACTTTTACATATTGGGAGATAACAAAGCCTTGCTGCGGGGCATAAACGTTGACAGAGTGAGGTAGAGTAATGACCTCTCCCTGAACGTCGATTCTCTGGGTAAAGGAGCAAAATACTGTGGTGGCTATCAGGATCGCAAGAAAAGCAAAAGAGAGTAATGCAACAAGCCATGCTGGAAGCCCTGCGAGCAGCAGTGCCTTTCCTTTCCAGTGATGCTTTTTATACTCAATCGCTTCCTTGCGATAGATTTTTTTTAACATAGTTATCGCTTAAATTATAAAATGAAAAGGCCCGATACGTCAGGCCTTAATTACTAATGAATGCTTGTCAACAAACTGTTGAGCTAATCATTGGCGCGTAAACTTAGTTGCTCCAGAAGTTCAGGGTGCCGTCATAAATAGCATCCATTACGCCCTGAGCATAATCCAGAGTCATATCCCAGCCAACGATACCCGCTGCAATACCAAAGCAAACGCCACCGAGAATAACCCCGGCGATCATCCCTACACCCTGGCCGATTGAGCCGATACCGAAGATACCGCCACTTACGCCACCCCAACGTCCGGCGTACGCTGTACCAAAAATAGCGCCCAGAGAGGCGCCCAGTGCGATAGCGCCAACTTCTTTTGCGGCCCAGGTGACGATATCGGTAAGAGTATCGGTCAGCGCACCGCCAGAAATTTCTTCCATTTCAAATACAGTTAATTGGTGCATGATTAGTCCTTTAACTAAAATTAAAATTATATATTCATTCCAGACCAGAATTTGGTCCGCAGAAAAGATAGTCGTTGCTGTAGTATGAATCAACTCAACTAAATATGAATTGTTGATGAAATTAGAGGTTAATAGTGAATCAAATCTAAACTATTTATAGGTTCATAAAACAGTAACTAATTCAGCAGGTGGTGGCACGCAGCTATTATCGATGTGCTGCAGATATATTGATTTATTCTTGCATTCATATATGACATTTTTTTGGTTGTTGACATAAAAATAAAAAAGGTGGATGTCATTATCCACCTTTTGTAGGGGTATGGAGGTTATACTTTTACTCTTCCTGTATGACAACTTCAAGCATAGCTTTTACATGACCGGAAGAGACTTCAGCGCTATTGTCACTCATGCGATAATAGTCGGCGGTGAAGGTAAAGTTTTGTGATGCCTGTGCCTTGGCGAAGCTATAACTTTCGGCGTCGTAAAATATTATAGGCTTGTTGTCAATTTTGAAGATAACGCCAACGTTATTTGCGGCTTCGGTTCCAGTTATCATGTTATCGATGATCCCATCCCCGGCAGAACTGGTGCCATTAACAGGGTTAAACCAGTAGTAAAGCTTGTTGCCAACTGAACCTTGTGGGCAAGTCACATCCATTTTGATAGTTTTTTGTGATGGAGTTGTACCTCCTCGAGAAATGGACATTAATGTGTTTTTTTCAATTTTATTCAGGGTGATTTGGCTAGGCCCTGATACTGAAATATCGCAAGAGGTATCTTTATATGAAATAGTCTTGAACTTCAGGGTTGCTGTTAACAAAAGGCGGTCAGCTGCCCTTGGGTTGGTGCTTAAGTTACCTGCTGAGAATTTAAATACCGGGTTTGTACTGGTGCCGGATGTATCGATGACCTGCTTTGTTTTAATTAACCATACCGTCATAAATTTATAATCTTCATTCGATTCTAAAATAGGTACGATTGTAGATTGAGCAACAGCAGGATTAATAGAACCATTTTTGCTGCTCAGAAGATCTGAAAACTGAAAGCCAATTCCATCTATGCCGGTTTCATAGACTGGTTTGCCCCTTATACCCGTGACGCCGGTAACTTCCGGTGCTGTTGATTCAACAATATACTGGTCTCCCATTATTTTGCTGCACTCAAATGTTTTATAATGTCCGGTACCGACTTTTTTAGTATAGAGGACTGTACCCACCGGAATTGTTGGGTCTGTTGCGATTTTAGGACTTATGTTAAACATTGCTTGTCCAGCGGAACCAGAATAATCGCATTTGGCAATTACCTCGCTACAACAGCATAGTAGGGATAAAAAAAGAAGTATTTTTCTCATTCTTTATTGTTCCTTGGTCAATATTAGCGACAAACCGTTTCGATTTGACTGATGCCAGACGCTTTGCCTTCCCTGGCTGGTAAAGTAAATGAAGCGTTACATTGCTGCGCTGCGCTTTTGCCCCACTGGACGTTAAGGATCCCGGTCTCTTGCAGGCCGGACATATAGACCATCCCGGCGTCGCTGACGATACTTGGCTGCGATTTGCTGTCGCCGGCGAGCAGAACCATTGCGCCATAAGGCACGTCCTGGCCGCTGGCGGTTTTCAGATGCACAAAGGCCCGCTGGCCGATATTGCCGTCATAATTAGCACGCACGATGGCACCACGGGTCGGCACGACGCTTTGCGTAGTTTCTGGAAGCTCCATATCTTCACCCAGTGAAGTGCTGTCAAGGGTGATGTCGGTACGACGGTAAGGTGTAACGTACGGGACGATAGCGTAACCGCGATAGTCGGTGGAGATGGTGTTATCGTTGGTCAACTTGACGTTATCCAGGCCCGGCGCTTTAACCAGCACGGCGGCGTCAGTGATGTCCTGGCCAAGTGTAATGCCATCGGCATGAGCGACGATGCTGCCGTTGGCGCCGTAGTCAATACGTTGGCTGTTATTGTCATAGCTATAGCCGGCATTAAGGCTGCCGCGGGCACCGTTATAGGTCCCACGCATATCGCCGCTGTAATATTCCCGGTTGCTGTACCCTTGCTGCAGGCTCCATTCCAGGCTGTCGTTATCTAGCCCGACGCCACCAATGGAGACCGACTGATCGGTAGATCCCGGATTGCTGTTGGTTAATTGATAGCTGGTATAGGTACCCGGCAGCCAGTTGCTCAGCGGTAGCGTCACCGTCAGGGTGATGCGCTGATCGTCCTGGGCATCCTTACCTGAGTTATTTCCGCTCCAGGTGTAGCGGTTATAGCTGTAGCCCAGATAGTAGTTCACATTACGGAAACCGCCGTTGTAACCTACGCTAATTGACTTGTTGGTTCGCTTATCGTCCCAGTAATCTTCAATCAACCCGCTTATCGACAGGCTACCGAGGCCTTTACCCAGGCTTTGGTTAACCGTCAGGTTGGTGCGATTGCGCAGTGAGCGAGAGGTATAATTACCGTCATTAGAGTAGCTATCCAGCACCTCCGAGAGGGTATTAAAGCCGCGGGTGGAATAGCGGTAGCCCGCGATGGTGACATTGGTGCCAGTTTCGACAATGTTTTTACCATAACGGACCCGCCAGGACTGTCCTGAGGTCTTTTCATCGTCTTTCTTTTTCGACCATGCCTGGGTGACGTCTGCCGAGGCGGCGCCAAGCTCGCCCAGGTTATAGCCGAGGCCCGTCGACAGCGCCTGGTAGCGCGAGGCCGCCTGCATACCGCCATAAAGCGTCAGGCTGCTGGAGACGCCATAGGTCGCGGTGGCCTGAGTAAATGGCGTTTCATCGACTCCACCATCGTAAGGACGATATTTACCGGAAGTAATCTCATACTCCAGTTGATTTTCACGCACCATGACCGGTAGGGTGGCGAACGGCACAACAAATTCTTGCTTGGATCCGTCGGACTCTTCCACGCTGACGTAAAGGTCGCCGCTACCGCCGCTCGGGTACATATCGGTGATTTCAAATGCCCCGGGTGCCACGTAGGTCTGGTAAACCTGGTAGCCGTTCTGTTTAATGACGACGCGGGCGTTGGTTTTGGCGATACCGCGAATAATCGGCGCATAGCCGCGCATACTTTCCGGCAACATCGTGGTATCGGTGGCCAGCTGAATACCGGTAAACGGCACGCTGTCGAAGATGGTTGAGAGCGATGAACTTTCGCCCATCACCAGGTTACTGTTGATCGAGCGAATACTTCGCTGCATATAGAGATAGGCGGAGTCCCAGTCCCCGGCATCGCTATTGTTTTTATTCCATGTGCTGAGGTTGCGGATACGCCATGGGCCAACGTTGAGGCCAGACTGCAGGTTCAAGCTGTAGTATTCATCATTGGCCTGCATGTCGTTCGAGCCGCTGAACTGGTAGTTCACCAGCAGGGCGTTGATGCCATCATCAAACTGATCCGGTGGGATATATCCCTGCGCGGTGGTGGATAAGGCCGCCTGCGGAATAGAAATATTTAAGCGCTGGGCGGTAAAGTCAAAATCCGCTTTGGTGTCCGGAATGACAGAAAAGTTTGCACAGCCGTTTTGATCCTCGGCTAACTCTGGAAAGGATTTTATCCTTACGCCATATTCCGCGAGAGCTTTTAGACTCAGGCAGGGAACCAGAGCGGGTTCGCGGTTATCGCTGCTGGCGCGATTGTTGGCGACAAACTTTATCGTCCTGGTATCCAGGTAGCGGCCATTAAACATGATATCGACCCGATAATCCCCCGGCGCCTGCGCGTTCTGGGTCTGAAATACGGATAAGTCAGGAGTGGTTGATGGATCGCTACCATTCAATGAGCTAATGAATGAGGGATCGGAAAAGTCACGTGCTTGCGCTTTATTATTCAAACCAGAAAGCAATGCCGGAAGCATTGCAAAGAAGATGGTGGATAGTTTGAATAATCCATTATTCTTATTTGGCATAGACACATCCCTATAATGATAAAATAAATTTCTTATTACAGCGATGAGGAGTAGAGCGACCCAGCTCCGCCATAATCATTGACAACTTTCCAGGTAATGCTGGAGGCATTAATATTTTCTTTTAACGTCACTTCTTTAGTCGTCATCGGGGCGACCGAGTTGACTTCCGGCTTCACTTCTTTGCTGCCAATCTGGATGCTATGGAAATAGAAGAAAAAGGGCGTTGGATTTTTGATCGTCAGCTTAGTGCCAGACTTTCGCCATTCGAGCTTTTTCGCTTCCGTATTAGGGGAGAGGTCGAAAAGTGCTTTAGGACGATAGACCAGACGCATACGGTGACGGACTGCTAGTTGAATGGTGTTGTTATTCGCTTTGGCATCATCTGCCGGAGGAATCGCCATCACGTTAAAATAGTACATGGATTCCCGGTCGGTCGGCGCATTAACGTTTCCGTTAGAAAACAGACGAACCGTATTCTGTTGTTTCCCTTCAAGGCGGAACAGCGGCGGCGTGGCCATAAAAGAGGGCGCTTTTCCTGCCGGCGCTTCAACCCAGGATTTAATCAGATAGGGAATATCATCTTTATTTTCTATTTGCGCGGTGATTTCACGTGCGCCTTCTTTATACAGATAGCGGGTGGATCCCACTACAATACCGGCATGGGCAATACTGCTGAGGAGTAATGCACAGGAAGCGGTGAAAGTTAATAAAGTCCTGAACATGTTTTTTCTCTGAATGCAAAAAAGGGCCCGCCGTGAAGCGGGGCCCTTTGGGGAAAAATTAGATGGTGTAATCGATAGTAAAGGTCGCAACACCTTTAACCGGGCCTTCGGTGACCGGAGTAGCAGAGTTCACTTTTACATAACCAGTGGTGTACTTCAGCTGAGTACCGGTAGTAGCAGAGTAGCTTTCGGTCATGGTGTCAGAACCGTCGAAGGCTACGCGATGTGAATCGCTGAGACGCTGGATACCGATACCGATACCGGTAGCGCCGCCAGCTGCGGTGTTGTCCAGGATGGTTTTATCGCTGGAGGTGACACCGGCAACGTTTACAGTCAGGCCGGTAACCGGGTTAGCGCTGCCCTGTGCGCAGTCAGTAACTTTAAAACCGAAGTCCTGAGTTTTGAACAGAGTACCTGCAGCTTCAGCATTTGCTTCCGCAGTGGTCACAGTGATCAGCTGAACGATACCGTTGTTCAGGGTACCAGTCGGAGTCACGACGCAAGAGTTAGCTGCATCAGAGACTTCACCCAGTACAGTTACCTGAGCGGTGTTGGTTGCCATTGCCTGAGCACTCAGCACTGCAGATGCAGCGACCATTACAGCTACGATTGTCTTTTTCATTTAATTAATCCATATATAGATACTTAGTCCTGTGTAGAGTTGATAACAGTTATCAAGGGAATGGAGTATGCATTCGCATTGATATTGAAAATAAGCGCCAGCATTCCTTTATATAGTGCTGAGACAAATCATCCTGTTGAACAACGCTACCATATCGCTTGCCATAGCGAACCATGGAGAAGCGGGAGTAATTTAAAAGTCTGGTGCAAAAAATGCTTGTGAATTGTTGATGAAGCACCTGTGAATTTAATGCTGCCCCCCTCTCTGATGAGATGTGGATTCCAGTTGAGATTAATTTAATCTGAAAATCTGACCATTAAGCAAGTTAGCTATCGCTTGTTTTTTTA
The DNA here is from genome assembly GCF_032082325.1 of Pantoea sp. CTOTU50773. Classification (NCBI taxonomy): domain Bacteria; kingdom Pseudomonadati; phylum Pseudomonadota; class Gammaproteobacteria; order Enterobacterales; family Erwiniaceae; genus Pantoea; species Pantoea sp. CTOTU50773. The sequence continues at coordinate 19,314 of NZ_DAMDQC010000057.1, forward strand.
TCTGCGGTATCCTGTGGGCTGAACTTCAATGTGAAATGTACCTGTTTTCATCTGAAACAAGAATGTTCACATAATCGTTTGGTTGAAATCATTTGATTTTATTATGGATAATAGGGTTACGTGGGGCAAGGATATGGATGACGCAGTATTATTTAATGGGTGTATAATTAATCAGGAGATTATATTTAATGCCAATATGAATGAGCTGCGGCCGCTTGCCGGGGACGGGGAGTGCATCAGCCTCAATGCGCCAACCGCCAGATGCTTGCTGCTGCTTTTGCAGAATTGCGGCAAAGTCATTTCACGGGATGAGTTCCTGGCGGCTGTATGGGAAACACGGGGGGTGGTCGTTTCGCAAAATACGTTCTATCAAAATATCTCTTTGCTGCGAAAATCGCTGGTAAAAGCTGGGCTATCTGAGGATATCATTATCACCGTCCGGCAAAAAGGCTTTAGCGTCGCTCCGAATACATTGGTCATTCCTCTCTCTGATGAAGAGTGCAAGAATATGAATCGGGTGACATTAACGCATTATCAGAATAATAAAGTTGTCGACTTTATTTCTGAAGAAAAGGAAAAGCCTGACACTCATTTAAATCTTCCACTAATAGAAAACTCATCAGAGCATGGCAGTGATTTGATGGCAAATAAACCGGAAGAAGGTGAAAAAGCATCTGAGCGGTTGCATGTTACTTTTAAAATACCCGTATGGTTAATCGCGCTAATTGTCGTGATGATTGTAATTAATATTATTGTGTTGGTCGTGCTAAACCGGTAGCTCGTCACAGCCAGGGGTTATAGCGCGGTGCGATAGTCATTTGCTGGTCACCTTAACACCCGTCTGTCGAAATCTTCCTATCCGAAGGTCTGCCAGAACGTCCTGGCAGACCTTCAGTTTATTAACGCTGCTTCAGCCCTAAATCCAGCGGCGTCTTGCTGGGTTCCCCGCCAATCTCGCGCGCCAGCTTCGGCACCATATAGCCGGAGATGAGGGTCAATAGTTCGCGCATGATTTCACGGGCTTCATCATCGCTGACCATGAAGTGCGCCGCTCCCTGCACCCGATCCAGCACGTGCAGGTAGTAGGGCATTACCCCGGCGTCGAACAGCGCATTACTGAGGTCGGCCAGGGTTTGCGCGTTGTCGTTCACCCCGCGCAGCAGCACGCTCTGGTTGAGCAACGTGACGCCCGCCTGACGCAGCATGGCCATCGCCGCGCGAAACTCACCGTCAATTTCATTCGCGTGATTGACGTGGTTAACCAGGATTACCTGCAGCGACGAACGCTGGAAGCGACTGGCCAGCGTCTCGGTGATGCGCGCCGGGATCACAATCGGCAGGCGGCTGTGAATACGCAGGCGCTTAACGTGCGGAATAGCTTCCAGCTGGGTCATTAGCCAGTCAAGCTCATGATCCTTCGCCATCAGGGGGTCGCCGCCGGAGAAGATGATTTCATCAAGCTGCGGATGCGCCGCGATGTAGTCCATCGCCGTCTGCCAGTTGCGCCTGGTGCCCTGATTTTCGGCGTATGGGAAGTGGCGGCGGAAGCAGTAACGACAATTTACCGCACAACCGCCTTTCACCAGCAGCAGGGCCCGGTTGCGATACTTGTGCAACAGACCGGGCACCACGCTGTGCTGTTCTTCCAGCGGATCGGTGGAGTAGCCGGGGGCGACGATAAACTCTTCCTCGGCGGTAAGTACCTGACGAAGCAGCGGATCGTTAGGGTTGCCTTTCTCCATGCGGGCGATAAACGCGCGCGGGACGCGCAGCGGGAACAGGCGTCTGGCCTCGCGTCCGGCCAGCAGTTTTTCATCAGCGTCTACATTTAAAAGACGCAGCAGTTCATCAGGACTGGTCACAACATTGGCAAGTTGCGTTATCCAATCTTCTCTGGATGGGGTATTTAGGGTTACAATATGCGCCATTTTGTGGCTTAGCTACCAGTTAAACAATTTCAGAGGGCCTTATGGCGACTTACTATAGCAACGATTTTCGTGCTGGTCTTAAAATCATGTTAGATGGCGAACCTTATGCGGTAGAAGCCAGCGAATTCGTTAAACCAGGTAAAGGCCAGGCGTTTGCGCGCGTTAAGCTGCGCCGTCTGCTGACCGGTACCCGCGTTGAGAAAACCTTCAAATCTACCGATTCCGCAGAAGGCGCGGACGTTGTCGATATGAACCTGACTTACCTGTACAACGACGGTGAGTTCTGGCACTTCATGAACAACGAAACCTTCGAGCAGCTGTCTGCTGACGCGAAAGCGATCGGTGACAACGCTAAATGGCTGCTGGATCAGGCTGAGTGCATCGTGACCCTGTGGAACGGCCAGCCGATCGCGGTCACCCCGCCGAACTTCGTTGAGCTGGAAATCATTGAAACCGATCCAGGCCTGAAAGGCGACACCGCGGGTACCGGCGGTAAACCGGCGACCCTGTCTACTGGCGCGGTGGTTAAAGTTCCGCTGTTCGTTCAGATTGGCGAAGTGATCAAAGTGGATACTCGCTCTGGCGAATATGTATCCCGCGTGAAGTAATTTCGCGTCATGATGACCGGCGTAGCCTCCGTGCTGCGCCGCTCTTTTCGTACAGTCACAACGAGCACGATACATGAAGCGCAGCGTTAAACTCCTGGTGTTACTCTTTCTGAGCAGCGCGCTGTTGGCTGGCTGCAATACCGCCCGCGGTGTGGGTGAAGATATTCAGGGCCTGGGCCACGCTATCTCTCACGCTGTGAGCTGAATTTCCCTGCCGTTTCGTTGATGGCGCTTGCCTCCCGGTATGTCAGCCTCCTCCACGCATACTCCTTTTCTCTTAAAAATCGCAAAGATCCCTTCATCTTTGGACGGTTTGTCTATGCTTATAGGGCATGAAAACAAAACTGACACTAAGGATGACATTATGGTGAAAAAAACGATTGCAGCGTTCTTTACGGTTTTGGTCCTCTCTTCAGCACTGACCGCTTGTAACACCACGCGCGGTGTCGGTGAGGATATTTCAGACGGCGGTAACGCAATCTCTGGCGCGGCAACCAAAGCTCAGCAATAAACGCCGTCAACGGTACGGTTTAGCGCCGTACCGTTCTTCACTTCTCTCATTCCGTTGGATATACTCACCACGACTTTTCATCCACCTTACGGGACGACCCGTAAGCGTTTCTCATCCGGGGACGGCCCCAGCAAAGGAGCCTTATGTCCTGGATAGTATTGTTTATCGCTGGCCTGCTGGAAGTGGTGTGGGCCGTCGGCCTGAAATATACCCATGGCTTTAGCCGCCTGGTTCCCAGCGTTATCACCATCGTGGCGATGGTGGCCAGCATGGCGCTGCTCTCATGGGCGATGAAAACCCTACCGGTAGGTACCGCCTACGCCGTCTGGACCGGGATCGGCGCCGTGGGCGCCGCCGTGACCGGTATTGTGCTGTTAGGGGAATCCGCCAGCGCCATGCGTATCGCCAGCCTTGTTTGTATCGTGATCGGCATCATTGGCCTGAAGATCAGCGCGCACTAATCATAGCGCTGATTGACCCAGACCAGTTTGCCGACATCAAAGCCCTGTCGGGTGGCAATGTCCAGCATCTGCTGCCTGACCTCCGGGGCGATGGTCGGCGCCCGGGCCAGCAGCCAGAGATAGTCGCGATCGGGGCCGCAGACCAGCGCGTAACGATACTCCTTATCCAGAGCAATGACGTTATAGCTGCCGTAGAAAGGGCCGAAGAAGGAAATCTTCAGCGCGGCGCGGCTGGGCTCCCCGGTAAAGTACGCTACCCCGTCCGTTTTCTGCCACATGCCGCGGTCGGGGTTATAACCTTTATTCACCACATCCAGACCGCCGTCATCACGTGGGTGCCAGGCGATCGTGACCTTTTCCAGACCGCTTTCAAAAGGGTGGTCAAAGCGGGCGATTTCATACCAGGTACCCAGATAGCGCTGAACGTCGAAGGGACTGACCACGGTGACGCCCGGCGGCGGGGCGGGCGTGCTGCAGGCGACAGACAGGAACGAGACGGCAATCGCGGTGATTATCGGCAGGATACGCATGGCATGCTCCTTGCTGGCTTTTAAGCTAAGTGTAGAGTCCAGCAGGGAAAAGGCGGCAAGATTTTTCTATGAAGCGAGCCCGGTAGCAGAAATGCGACCGGGCTCTTGCAGGATCAGATAAACAGTACGCCAACGAGGGTGATGACGCTGAGGATTGCCGCCAGGCCGTAGAAGACCCATTTACCGTTTGGCACATGGATTTTCAGATCGTGCATGGCGTGGTGAATACGATGCAACCCACACCACAGCGGCAGGACAATCATCAGAAAGATGAACGCGCGGCCGATAAAGCTTTGGGCAAAGGCCAGCACACGCTCATAGTTGAAGGCGTCGGCCGGGGCGAGCCCAAGCGGCAGCAGGATGCCGACCAGCAGCACCATCACCGGCGCGACGATCGCGCCCCACATGCCGCCTGCGCCAAACAGCCCCCAAAATACGGGTTCATCGGAACGTTTCGGATTGGGATTAATCATCTCAGCCTCCTTACAAGAACAGGGCGACAAACAGGATCACCACGGTGACCACTGCCGTCACCACCCAGAGCCCTTTAATGACCGGCTCTGGCCCCATTTTTTCGCCTTTGATGATGACGTTGGCTGCTTTCGGCGCCAGCTCAAACCAGGTTTTGGTGTGCAGCAGCGCCGCCGCCAGGGTAATCAGGTTGAGGATCACCACCACCGGGTTTTGCAGGAATCCGATATATCCCGCCCAGCTCTCGGCGCCGTGCTTGAGGGCAAATAGCCCATAAATCAGCACAATGCTAAACCATACCGTCGGTACCGCCGTGCCTTCCCGTACCATGTAGAAGCGATAAAACGGCAGCTTTTTCCACCAGGTGGAGGTCATTGGCCGCACGTAGGGTTTGCGTTTCGTCGTCATAATGCACTCCTTAGCGTGGTTTCAGGGTGGCGATAAGAAAGTCTTTCGAGCTTTCCACCTTGCCCTGCTGGATCGCGGCCGCCGGGTCGACGTGCTTCGGACACACTTCCGAGCAGTAGCCCACGAAAGTGCAGGTCCAGACGCCATTCTGGCCGTTAAGCTGCGCCATGCGTTCCTTTTTACCGTGGTCGCGGCTGTCTTCGTTATAGCGGTGGGCGAGGGTGATCGCCGCCGGGCCGATAAATTCCGGGTTCAGGCCGAACTGTGGACAGGCGGCATAGCACAGCCCGCAGTTGATGCAGCCGGAAAACTGATGGTATTTCGCCATCTGGGCCGGGGTCTGCTTGTTTGGCCCCTGGTCAGGCGTGCGGTTATTGCCGATGATATACGGCTTAATGGCTTCCAGGCTTTCGATAAAGTGGGTCATGTCCACCACCAGATCGCGCTCGATCGGGAAGTTGGCCAATGCCTCCACCTTGATGCCTTTGGTGTAATCGCGCAGGAAGGTTTTGCAGGCCAGCTTCGGCACCTTGTTGACCATCATGCCGCAGGAACCGCAGATTGCCATTCGGCAGGACCAGCGGTAGCTCAGGTCTGGCGCCAGGTTGTCTTTGATGTAGCCCAGCGCGTCCAGCAGCGAGGTCTGTTCATCGTAAGGCACGTCATAGAATGCGCTGTGCGGTGCGGTGTCGACCTCCGGATTGTAGCGCACCACTTCGACTTTCAGGTTTTTCATCTCAGCCATGGGTGGTCTCCTTCTTCTCAGCCGCGTCCGCTTCTGCGCCATAGACACGTTTTGCCGGCGGCAGCGTGGTGATCTTCACATCGCCATATTCCAGACGGGTAGTGCCATCGGCCTCGCGGAAGGCGAGAGTGTGCTTGAGGAAGTTGACGTCGTCGCGTTCGGTACAGCCTTCATCCAAACGCTGGTGCGCCCCGCGCGATTCTTTACGGGCGATGGCCGAGTGCGCCATACATTCGGCAACGTTTAAACCGTGCCCCAGCTCAATGGTGTAAAGCAGATCGGTATTGAACACGCTGGAGTTATCAGTAATGCGCACGCGCTTAAAGCGTTCCTGCAGTTCAGCCAGCTTGTCGATCGTTTTCTGCATCAGCTCCGGCGTGCGGTAGATGCCGCAGCCTTCCTCCATCGACAGCCCCATTTCATCGCGAATTTTCGCCCAGTTTTCGTTACCTTCCTGGTT